>JAWCLH010000025.1 GCA_038851035.1 Thermoplasmata archaeon | reverse complement strand
GGAGGGCATATCCACCGTCGCCCTCCCGTTCCTGGAGGAGGTCGCCGAGTGCGTCCCCGCGCCAGACCGGCATCCGGGGCCGGTATTTTCCTGTGGGGGCCTCTCGACGGAATGGGCCGCCACCGCCCTGCAAGCCTTTAACTCCCTCACATCATCCCCCGCCCCGGGGTCCGCGATGCCCGCCGCCCGCGTCGAAATAAAAGCCTCTGCCGAGCTCAAGAGGGCCATGGCCGCCCACTACGAGGAAATCCGCCGGGCGGCCGGGGAGGGGAGGGTGGCCCGGTGCACAAGCGCCGGCCCCGCGGAGATTCTCTGCGCGTTCGGCTTCAGGGTCCGCTTCCCCGAGTCGGCATGAACTGAAAAAATAATAAATATAGATATGTTTAAATAATTAAACACATCTAAACATACAATCATGGCATCCAGAACGATAACCGTCACGACCGAGGCCTACGAGGCCCTGAAGGCCGCCAAGGGCCCCAACGAGAGCTTCAGCGAGGCGATACTGAGGGTGTTCGGGAGGCGCTCGCCGAGGGAGTTCTTCGGGGCGCTCCCCGCCGGGACCGCGGACCGGTTGGAGAGGGCGGTTCGGGCCGGGAGAGCGCGGCACGCCGCCGAGAGGAAAAGAAGGATGCGCAGGGTCGCCGAAGGGCTCCGGGCGGGATGAGCGTGGCCATCCTCGAGACGACCTTCCTGATAGACATCCTGAGGGGCCGGGAGGCCGCCGGGGCCGTTCTTACCGAGCTGGAGAGGAGGTCGGAGCCCCTGTTCGTTTCCGCCCCTTCCGTGATGGAGCTCTGGCAGGGGGCGCTCGAATCTGGAGTTCCGGCAAAGGCGCGGGAGAAGGTGGATGAGTTTCTCTGCGCGATGCCCGTGCTCCCTCTCGACGGCGAGGCCGCGAGGAGGGCCGCCGAGGTGCTTCACGAGCTGGCGCGCGGGGGCGAGCCCATCGAGACAGAGGACGCCATGATCGCGGGCATCGCGATCGTCCGCGGACAGACGGTCGTCACCAGGGACGCGCACTTCGCCAGGGTACCGGGGCTGAGGGTTCTGAAATACTGAAGTTTTCCACGGGCACCGCGGTCATCTTCACCCGCCCCAGGATGGCAGTGCCCGAGCACGACCTCACCACGGAGGGCCATATGAGCCCGCTGGGTTTTGTGAGGGCCCCGCGAGCATGCAAACCATAGTCCCTATTCTCTCCCGTGATATCCCATAAATACCTGCTCTCGGAGAAATTACCCGGGGCCATGAGCAGGCTTTTATACAGAGATATCCGAGAAATCATCAGGCGCTCCGATAAAGGTGTAATATCCCGAAAGTAAATGCTCTCATAAAATCCGGGCGCTTCCAACCATTATGCTCGCCTCTTATCTTCCGGCTACCGGGCTTCATTGCGATGGCCAGTTGACAGGGAAGAAAATGAGTTCAGGGGAGCAAGGGCCGCGCATCCGAGCCGTGACCGGCGAGAAGAGCCATTGAAGACCCACCGACAGTCGCCGCCCCGGGGCGAAGCGCCCCGGCCCCCAGATGCCCGCCCATTCCGGCTCGCGCCCCCGAGGATCGGCCCGCGCAAGGGCGCCGACCTCTCTGTGGCTATGCGCGTCGGAGCCAACAGCACCGGCACCTTTGGCTGCTGGCACCGGGCCGACCTCTCTGTTGCTATGCCTGTCAGAGGTTCCCGGAAGAAGGCTGCCACACAAATCAACCCGTGCTCCCGGGAACCGGGATCACTCTGGATAGTGTAACTATGAGCGTCACATCCTGGGAGGTCCGGAGGTAAAGCCCCCGAAGAGCATCACAGCGCTGCCAGAACCTCCTCCGCAGCCCGTCTCACATCGTCCCGGAGTGCCGACGGACAGAAAACATAGAGGCGTTGCTGGGCAGTTTCGATGGGGCGGAAATCGACCACCTCATGGAGTTCCATGACGCGTTCCCCCGCCTTCACCAGTGGCTCTCCGACGGCGCCGTCGGGAGAGAGCGGGTTGTCGATTCGCATTAGATAACATATTATAGACTCGGGGCTCACCCCGGCTTTCTTAGATATCATTTCTTCGAGCTCGCGCGGCCTCTCCCTGAACCACTCCACCAGCCTTCTCCGCCTCCCGGCCTCCTCGATTTCCCTCGGCGCCCTGTCATACGCCCTCTTGAAAAGCTTTCTCTGGCCGATGCACTCGAATATCTCCCTGACCGGTCCACTGCCCCCGCTGATGCCCTCGCGCGCGATTTTCTCGTCATTGTACTCAAGAAATATGTCCAGAAAATCCTTTGAGGACGTATCAAACAGGCTCTCCGGAAACACGCCGCACTCCTTTCCGAGCGTTATTCCCCTGACCAGCATATTGTCTGTGATCGCCCGGACATGATGCTGATAGACCTGAAGGTGCATGAAATACCTTGCGAGGACGAAGCTCAGCAGCGCGTCCCTCCCCTTCGCGGAGGTGCAGAGATTGTCCTTGTAGCCGTCATGGTATCTCTCAAGAGTCCAGACCAGCCTGTGATAGTCGAAAAGGCCATACGCCACACCGGCGTGGTAGGCGTCGCGGAGCAGGTAATCGATTCTGTCGGCGTCAAGCGGGGACGAAAGTAGCTCATGGGATATGGATGTCCTGTCATCGAAGATATCCAGAATCTCATCGGGCTCGGTTCCGCAGCCGGCCAGCGCCTCTCTCACTTCTTCGTTCTCCTTTATTATTTTGTGAGTAATCTCTTCATGGGAGCCCCTTCTCAGGACATTATCAAAAACATGCGAGTAGGGCCCGTGACCTATGTCATGCAGCAGGGCCGCGATTCTCAATCTCTTCAGCTGGTCATCATCGAGTCCCAGCCTCTTCCCCATCTCCGAGGCCACATGCATCACCCCGAGAGAGTGCTCGAAGCGCGTGTGGACCAGCGAGGGATAGACCAGGTCAGCGCGGGCGAGCTGTTTTATGCCCCTGAGGCGCTGGAACGGTCGTGTGTCTATCAGTGAGATTTCATGGTCCAAGAGCTCGATATAACCATGAATCGGGTCCCGGAGAACTTTCATCGTATCATGGCTCTGTTGCCACAAGCTCCAGATCCTTGAGGTAATCTATCACTTTGAAGATGTCGGCCTCCTCGAGCTCCCATCCGAGCCGCCCGGCCCTCTCGCGTATTTTCTGTGGCACCATCGGCTCGTGGGAGCTATCAAGGATGAAGTGCACCTTTGCAGCGGTGGCCAGAAGCCGGGGGTTGAGGGAAAGACGCGAGACCGCGGACGACACGATGGCCCTGATGAGCTTCTTCTGTCCATTCCCGCCGGGAAGTACCTGACGGCCCTCCTCCGTGAGCCTGTAAACGTAGCCCACATTGCCGCTGGCGTACACAACGCCGGCCTGCTCTTCAAGGAAATTCAGGTCAACAAGACTGGCGACCTCGCTGGCGACCTCCTGCGAGTAAGGGCCGTAATAGTGGGCGCTGAACTCCGCATCCACAACACCTCGCCGGGAAGCGAAGTACATCAGCTTCTGGAGGGCTGTTCGGCCGACGTGGGCTGGCTCGCAGGCCTCGACCGCCAGAAGAATTCCATCGTCCAGTCTCATGCTTCGGTAATTTATTTGTTGGTACATATAAATAGCGCGAGGAGAGGAGGGCGAAAGTGGAGGAGCGCTCCATAATCATACCCGAACTTCTGCTCCGAGCCGCCCCCCGGCAAGCATTTAATCCCCTCACATCATTACCCGCTCCGGGGTCCGCGATGCCCGCCGCGCGCGTCGAAATAAAAGCCTCTGCCGAGCTCAAGAGGGTCATGGCCGCCTACTACGAGGAAATCCGCCAGGCGGCGGAGGAGGGCAAGGGGAAGGTGGCCTGGTGCACTAGCGTCGGCCCCGCGGAGATTCTTTACGCGCTGGGCTTCAGAGTCTACTTCCCCGAGAACCACGGCGCGATGCTCGGCGCGGCGAGGCTGAGCAGCTCCCTCATCCCCGCGGCCAATTCCATCGGCTACTCCCCGGACATCTGCTCCTACCTGACCTCGGACATCGGGGCCTACCTGAAGGGCGAGACGCCCCTCAAAAAGGCCTACGGCCTGAAATCCATTCCAAGGCCCGACGTGCTGGTCTACAATACAAACCAGTGCCGCGACGTCCAGGACTGGTTCTCGTTCTACCAGCGCGAGTTCAATGTGCCCCTCGTCGGCGTAAGCACGCCGCACCCCGTGCCAGAGCTCGGGGAGGCCCATGTCAGGGCGGTAGAGGCCCAGCTCGAGAGTCTCATCGAGCCCCTTGAAAAGGTCGCCGGCACGAAGCTCGACACGGCCGAGCTCAGGAAAGTCGTTGCGCTCTCGCGAGAGTGCAGCGACCTGTGGGGGAGGGTTCTGCGCACCGGGGCCCACATTCCCTCCCCCATCAGCTTCTTCGACGGCTGCATCCACATGGGCCCCGCGGTCGTGCTCAGGGGCAGGAAAGAGGCCGTGGAATACTACAAAATCCTCCTTGCCGAGCTCGAGGGGCGGATAAAGGACGGCGTCGCGGCCGTGCCGGGCGAGAGAATAAGGTTATACTGGGAGGGGATGCCGGTCTGGGGGAGGCTCAGGGACCTGTCGGAGCTCTGCATAAGCCTGAGGGCCTGCTTCGTCGTCTCGACATACTGCAACAGCTGGATATTCGACGAGCTCGACCCCTCGAGGCCCCTGGAAAGCATGGCGAGGGCCTACACGAAGCTCTTCATCAACCGGACAGAACAAATAAAGGAGGCCTATATCAGGGAGCTAGTGAGGGAATTCAAGGTCCACGGTGTTGTTTTCCACGACTCAAAGACCTGCCCCAACAACGCCAACTCTCGCTACGGGATGCCCCGGAGGCTCGCCGGGGCCGGGATACCGACCCTCACCTTCAACGGGGATCTCTGCGACCTGAGGCTCTACTCGGACGCGCAGGTCAGGACGAGTCTGGAGGCGTTCGTCGAGCAGCTCACGGGCTCAGCGGGGGCGCAGGAGGCCAAGGGCCGGGGACAGGAGCGGCCGTGAGCCCCCGCCGCGGTCGCCCGGGACGTGCGGTCCTGCGCGCGTGGAGGGGGCTCGGGACGGGTGGGGCCGGGAGGAAGAAGGCAATGGATGGAGCGTGGCGTGAAATGAAGACGCGGGGGTGGGGGAGTTGAGGGAGCTCTACCTCGGGGTGGACGTGGGCTCCTGGAGCACAAAGGCGGTTCTGATAGACGGGCAGCGCAGGCCCGTGGGAAAGGGCATAAGGAGGAGTGGGGTGGACCTCGCGAGGGCGACGGAGGAGTGCCGGGCCGAGGCTCTGGCGGCGGCGGGGGCGAGGGCGGAGGACATCAGGCGCGCGATAGCGACCGGCTTCGGCCGCGACGCGGTCGCCTTCGCCAACGGGTTCAGAACGGAGATATCCTGCCACGCGCGCGGCGCCTTCCACCACTTCCCGGGCGAGATGACGGTCGTGGACATCGGCGGCCAGGACAGCAAGGTGATTCGCGTGGGCGCGCAGGGCCGGCACATGAGCTTCAGAATGAACCGCAAGTGCGCCGCCGGCACGGGCGCCTTTCTCGAGGAGACCGCGATCAAGCTCTCCGTTCCCTCCGAAAAGCTGAGCGAGCTCGCGGCCCGCTCGACGAAAAGGATCCAGCTCGGCTCCTTCTGCACCGTCTTCACCTCTACAGAGATTCTGGGGCTGATTCGCAGGGGCGAGAGGGTCGAGGACATCGCGCGGGGCCTGCTCGCCTCCGTCGCCGCGCGCATAGTCGAGATGGAACCGCTCTCGGGGACCGTGGTCCTGACGGGAGGCGTCATCGCCCACCAGCCCTTCCTGAAGGAGATATTCGAACAGGACCACGGCCTCAGGGTTCTGGTCCCGCCGGACCCGCAGTTCATAGGCGCGCTGGGGGCGGCGCTCTACGCCGCGGATTGAGGGCCAGCCCGGACAAGGTACCGCTTTTCAACACCCGGTGGCGACGCCACGCGCCGCCGTTTGAGGGCCGGGCGCGGAGGAGGTCCCGCGCTTCAATGCCCGGCGTGGCCCTCCGCGCTGCGGACCGGGACCGGGCGGGGAGGAGGTTATTCGCATTCGCGGACCGCGCCCGGCTGCCAGCGGGGTAGATATCATACATGCCAGCGCCCCTCCCCTCAATATTTAAATATGGTCAGGATGTTGCCCGCCGGCGGGAGAGTGCTCGCTTGGTCCTTAGGAGAAAGCTCGCGATAGTGGACCTGAGCAAAGAGAAGGTGACCGTTCAGGATGTGCCCAACTCGCTGAGGAAGGCCCTCTTCGGCGGGAGGGGGATGAATGTATACTACCTCTACAAAATGCTCGGCGACAATGTTGACCCCCTCTCGCCCGACAACATCCTGATATTCGGCACGGGGTTGATGACCGGGACGCTCGCCCCCTGCTCCGGCCGCTTCAACACGACATCGAAGTCCCCGGAGTCCGGCTTCCTGGCCGACACGAACTGCGGGGGCTACTTCGCCCCGGAGCTGAAGTACGCGGGCTTCGAGAGGCTCATAATAAAAGGAAAGGCGAAGAAGCCCGTCATCCTCCACGTCACAGACAACAATATTGAGATAAAGGACGCGAAGGACTACTGGGGCCAGACGACAAACGAGGCCCAGAAGCGCATCAGGCAGGACCTCGGACCGGTCGAGATGGTCCTCTGCGGTCCGGCGGGCGAGAATCTTGTGCGCTTCGCCTGCGTCCGCACCGGTGTGAAGAACGCGGGCGGAAGGACCGGTCTGGGCTGCGTCATGGGCTCCAAGAACCTGAAGGCGGTCGCGGCCTACGGGACGCAGGGCCTGCAGGTCGCCCATCCGGACAGGATGATTCAGAAGGTTGAGGAGCTGAAGAACTACCTGATGAGCTCCAAAATCACGCCCATTCTCGGCTCCGTTGGCACGCTCCTGCTATACGAGGTCTCCAACGCCTTCGGCGGCATCAGGACGAAGAACAGCACCCTGAACGCCTGGAGGGACGACCACAACGCCGCCTTCGCCGAGCCATTCATCGAGAAGATGATCGCGTGCCAGGCCTGCCCGGTGCACTGCAGGCACAGGAACGTCTTCGGGGGCGAGGGCCCGGAGTACACGACCCTCGTGCTCCTGGGCGCGAACATCGGGATGGAGAAGTACGAGGAAATCATAAAGCTGGGGAATCTGGTCAACGACCTCGGACTGGACGTCTCCTCCACGGGCACCTATCTGGCCTGGGCGATAGACCTTTACCAGCAGGGAAAGCTGGATAAAAAGCTGACCGATGGCGAGGAGCTCCGCTGGGGAGACTACGAGCAAGCGGTTCGAATTATCAACAAAATCGCGCGCAGGGAGGGCTTCGGAAACATTCTCGCCGAGGGCAACAGGGCGGCGGCGAAGCTGGGCGACCCGAACAAGGACTATCTCATAGCGGTCAAGGACATCCCCCAGTCCGACCCGCATGACGTTCGCTACATGAAGGCTTTTGCGCTCGGCATCGCCACCGCGTCGCGCGGCGCGGACCACCTGCGCAGCCGGCCCACGCTCGAGATATTCTTCAAGCTCCCACTTGAGGTCAAAGAGAGGATATATGGGAAAGGAGTGACGGCCGACCCGACCTCGTACGATGGGAAGGCGCTCGTCGTCACGTGGTCCGAGAGAATATTCGCGACCATCGACTGCCTTGAGATGTGCAAGTTTATATGCCACGGATTCAACAGCCCACACTTCGTGGACTACTCGTGGATGAAGGAGCTGGTCTATTGCGTCACGGGCTGGGAGATGAGCGAGGCGGAGGTGAGCGAGGTCGGGCGCAGGACAGTTGACCTGGAGAGGCTCTTCAACTTCAAGCAGGGGATGACGGAGGCTCACGATACCCTCCCCCGCAGGTACTTCGACGACCCGAGTCCCCTGAGAGCGGCGAGAGGCCATCATATAGACAGGCAGAAATTTGCGAAGATGAAGGCCGAGTTCTACGCCCTCCATGGCTGGACGGAGGACGGGAGGGTTCCGGAGGAGCGCCGGATGGAGCTGGAGGCGATTCAATGAAGTACCTATACACCTACCCCGAGAAGTGCACCGGCTGCAAACTCTGCGCCCTAGCATGCTCCCTGAAGCACTTCGGCGAGTGCAATCCGAAGATGGGCGCCATAAACATAGTTCGCGACGAGTTCGAGCGCTACGAGATTCAGTTCGTTTGCCTCCAGTGCGACGACGCCGAGTGCGTGAGGGTGTGCACGAAGAAGGCCCTGAGGAAGGAGGGCAATGTCGTCATTCGCGACGAAAAGAAGTGCATAAGGTGCAGGATGTGCGTAGTCGCCTGCCCCTACGCCGGCGTCCACTCTTTCAAAGGGAAGATAATCAAGTGCGACACCTGTGGTGGGGACCCCCTGTGCGTGAAGTTCTGCTCAACGGGGGCGCTCAAGTGGGAGGAGGAGAGCATGGAGATAACCGAGCGAAGGAAGAGGCTCGCCTCCGCTCTGCTCAAGAGATAGGGGTGGTGGCCTGCCCCGGCCGCTCCTCTTCACGGTCGAGCCATCCGCGACCCATAAGGTACTCATGCTCGCGAGGACCCGAGCCCTCTCAGAGCGGCCCGTTTTCGAGCTCGATGGGATAAAGAAAAAGCTCAGGAGCATCAGGGAGCTCTCGCTGGAGGAGAGCAAGAGCCTAATTATGTCCTTTGCTCGGGCCGCGAAGGCGGCGGGCCTGCGGCCCCACATCGCGAGGGACGGTGCAGACGCCGCGAGATACATAAAGAGGGCCGCGAGGGGCTGCAGGTACTTGCTCGTGAACAGCTCCTCGACGGTCGCGGGCCTCGCCGAATATCTGGAGAGGGAGGGCCTGTCACTCATAGACACCTATGAGACGGAGCTCGGGCTCGCGGCCGGGGCCGGTGTATTGAAGCCCGGGGACGCCGCGCAGCACCCGCCCCCCTCGCGCTCAGCCCAATCCGGAGTCGATACATGGAAGCCCTGGGAGGCTGCGGAGCCGGAGCCGCGCGTGATATGGGAATCGTTCATGGCCGTCCCCCCCTCCCGGCCCTTCTACGGGACACCCCTTCCGCTCCCGGAGGGCAGGTGGGCCGCGGCCGTCGGCGTGAGCGCCGTCTCCGCCTCGGACGCTTCTCTCTTTTTCGTCCAGCACACCCACAACATTTCCAAGCTCCTCTTCTCTGCAGAGAAGCTCTTCGTCGTCGGCGGAATCGAGAGACTCGTCGAGAACAGAGAGGAGGCGCTTTTCCAGTCGAGGTGCGCGGCGCTCTTCGGCCTCGGCGCGCTCCTGGAGGACGGCGGCGCCGGCCAGTCCGCACCGGCAGCTCCTCATGTTTCGGGCGGGACCAGTCTGGGGGCTCGGGAGACGCCCCATGCCTCAGTGGGGAGCGCTCAGTTATCGCGGACGCCTCTGATTTCTTCTGATGGGGCCGGTGAAGAACCGGGGGCCGCGGAGGTCCTCTTCCAGCCGTCGATTCCGGGGGAGATTCACGTCGTCCTCATCGACGGTGGCAGGAGATCCCTCCTCAGGTCCGAGAACAGGAGAATTCTCGAGTGCATAGGTTGCAGGGCCTGCAGGAGGGGCTGCATGATGGGAGGTTTGGGACTCGTCTCGCCACGTGAGTTCTTCCTGAGCGAGCTCTCGAGAGGCCCGGCGCGCCCGGAGCGCTCCGCCCTTTATCAGTGCACCCTGTGCGATTCCTGCAGGAGCTGCTGCCCGCTCGAGATACCGCTTCCCGACTACGCCCTCCGCCTCAGGGAGAGAATAGGCCGGAAGCGCTGGTCCCCAGATGTCTTCAGGCTCCAGAGCGAGAGGGTGCTAGCGGCGGGGAACCTGTTCGGCGAGCCGCAATCGGCCAGGGGGCAGTTCTACCCCTCAGCGCTCGGGGGGGGCTTGCCCCTTGGAGCCCACCTCGGCGGAAAACCCTCGCTCCTCCTTTACCTCGGCTGCGTCGCCTCTTTCCAAAGGCAGAGAATCGTCGAGAGCGCATTCCGCGTCCTCTCCGCGTCCGGAAGAGAGTTCTCCGTCCTCGGCAAGGAAGAGCTCTGCTGCGGCTACCCCCTCTACGCCGCCGGTCTGGGGGAGTTCGAGGAGGCCGCGAGGCGCTGCATCCAGGCCATCCGCTCCTTGGGGGCAAAAACTGTCGTCACCACCTGCGCCGGCTGCAACAAGACCCTCTCCAGAATCTATCCGCAGCACTTCGAAATAGAGTTCGAGACGTTGCACATCGTCGAGTATCTCGCGCGCCTGGTTTCTGAGGGATGCCTCGAACTCACGTTGCCTCCATTGAAGAAGGCCGGCGGGGAGCGGGGGGAGCCCCTGGCCGTGGCCTACCACGACCCTTGCGACCTGGGGAGGGCGATGGGGGTCTACGAGCCCCCGAGGGCGCTGCTCGCGGCCATCCCGGGCATCAGGCCCGTCGAGTTCCGTTTCAGCCGGCAGGCCTCGCGTTGCTGCGGTGCAGGCGGCGGCGCGAAGGGCTTCGACCCGGCGCACAGCGAGGAGATGGCCCTCAGGCGCATGCTGGAGGCCGTTGACATGGGAGCTGAGCTCGTGACCTCGGCCTGCCCGGCCTGCCTGGCCAACCTGCAGATCGTGATTCCAAGGGTGAAGAGGGAGACAGGAGTGGCCCTCAGATTCATGGACATAACGGAGCTGGCGGCGAGGGCCCTCGGGCCCGGGTAGTCCCGTGGAGACGGAGGGTGAAGGGGAGGCGATGGCGCAAGCAGCTTTCGCTCCGTGGGACGAAGGCTCCCCCCAGCGCCCAGGCCGTCACGAGCAGCCGGAGCCTCGGGGTATGGGAGCGATGCGAACCGGGAAGGCTGGAAAGAGCTGGCAATGTCTGGCCACCTGCTGCTCGTCCGGAGCGCTGGCCGCCTGAGCGGAGGCGAGGAATGGAGCCCGAGAAGGCAGCGGCGATAAAGAGGGCTATTCAGGCGAATTTCGACGCCTCGGCCGCGAGCTACGACGATTTCGAGGGGGCCACGGGCCTCTTCTCTTTCCTCGCCCGCGAGCTGGCGCGCGAGGCCGGCGTGGGGCCGGGTATGAGGGTCATAGACGCAGGGTGCGGCACGGGCATATCGACGGGAATTCTGGCGGCGCTCGTCGGAGCCGGGGGACGTGTCCTCGGAATCGATATCTCGGCGGGAATGGTTGATGCAGCGCGCCGGAGGCTCGGGGGCGCCGTGAACGTGGAGCTCCTGGTCGGCGACGTCGAGGAGCTGGAAGCGCTGGTCTCTGGCCCGGGTGAGGGCGAGGGGGGCTCATTCGATGCTGGAGGGGGACTCCAGGCTGAGGCTCCGCGGCCGTGGAGGGTGGAGGGCCCGTGGGACGCGGTCCTCTACACAGCCTCGATTTTCCTGTTGCCCGACGCAAGAAGGTCCCTGCGAGGAGCGCTCGCCGTCCTGAGGCCCGGCGGGGTTGTGGGGGTCAACTATATTGAGGGGAGTTATGTTGAGGGAAGGGAGCTCTTCCGAGAGCTCCTGCCGGAGTGGAGCGGCGGGGAGCGCTTCCCTGCTCCTCGCTTTCCCTGCGACGTATCTCTCCTCCCGGAAATCCTGAGGGAGTGCGGCTTCTGCGAGCTCAGGGAGGGCACGGTCGAGACTGAGCTCGGCCTCGAAGGTCTCAGGCGCTTCTATCAGGTGCCCGCTCAGTCGGCCTCGCTCTATCCGAAGCAGCGCTATGAAGAGAGGAGGGAGGCCGTGGGCAGGCTGTTCCGCCTCGCGGAGGAGAGGGGCGTGAGCAAGGGCTCGATGAGGTGGAGGTGGGTGGTCGGGAGGAAGCGGGCTCCGGCGCCCGGCTAAAGGTAACTATAGAGAATATTTTGAAAGATATAGTGTCAGTAATATATTTCGAAAAGCTCCATATAGCACGCGCCCGATGATTGCCCGGGAAAGGGAGGAGCATGATAAGACTGGAGCGGAGCTTGAGGGAGGCTCTTGAGGCCCGAAGGGTCCACCCGCGGGAGACCTACGAGGAGCTGATTGACGTGCTGTACGACGAGCTGACTAGCGCCCCCGGAAGGGCGGGAATGGACGGGGAGCGCTTCCTCGAGGCGCTGTTCGAGAGCTATCGCAAGAGAATGCCGGCCTGATTTCTGTCGCCGCCCCGGGCCCTCCCGGTCCCATTCGCCAGCGGGGCCGGGGCTCTGCCGCGCGCGCAGGTCCGCGCGCCCCATCAGCCCCCGCTGACGGGGAAGAATATGAGGACCTCGTCCCCGTCCCCGAGCGCCTTACCGGCGTCCGTCACGGGCGCGTCGTTCAGGAACATGGTCAGGTACTCGCTCATCCTGCCGTCGCTCTCGTAGGCCTGCTCCCTGAAGCGCGGGTGCTCCGCCGCGAGTCGCTCTACGAGCCCCGTCACCGTCGTTCCCTCGGGGAGCTCGAGCTCGAGCTCGGAGCGCCCGATGGCGTCGCTGAACGGCCTGAGCAGCCTGACCCTGACCTTCATGCCATCTCCCTCCCGCCCCCCTCATCCACCGCCGCATTCACCAATCCTCACCATTGCGCGGAGCCTTCTTGCCCCTGGCAACGGCACAGAATCGTCGGAACTCTTCCGGTCATACGGTCCCACCGCCTCAGTCAGTCCCCAGCGCATCCTCCAATTCCATCAGGATAGCAGCGCGTTCGATATCACGATTCTCTGGACCTCCGATGTGCCCTCGTATATCTCAAGGATCTTGGCGTCTCGGTAGTGGCGCTCGACCGGGTTCCCCTTCATATAGCCCGCGCCCCCGTGTATCTGGACTGCTCTCTCGGTCACCCACCTGCAGGTCTCGGACGCGAAGAGCTTGCACATCGATGACTCCTTGCTGAAGCGCTGGCCCGAGTCCTTCATCTCGGCCGCCCTCAGCACGAGAAGCCTCGAGGCCTCGATGCGCGTGGCCATGTCCGCAAGCATCCACGATATCGCCTGGAAACGCGCGATCGGCTGGCCGAACTGCACGCGGGTCTTCGCGTAAGCTATCGATTCCTCCAGCGCCGCCCTCGCGATTCCGACGGCCTGCGCACCTATGCCGATTCTCCCGTGGTCGAGCAGCGTCAGGGCGATTCTGAAGCCCTGCCCTTCCTTCCCAAGCAGATTCTCCTTCGGCACCCGCGCGTCATTCAGTTCGAACTCCGCCGGGCAGCAGCCCCTGACGCCCATCATCTCGTGCCTTCCAACCATCCTCAGGCCCGGCGTCTCCCTTTCCAGAATAAAGGCGCTCATTCCCTTCGAGCTGGCCGATTTGTCCGTCATGGCGAACAGGATGAAGGTGCCGGCGTGCGTGCCGCTCAGGATGTAGCGCTTCTTCCCGTTGACTATGTAATGGTCCCCCTCCAGCCGCGCCGTCGTCGAGAGGTTGCCGGCGTCCGAGCCCGCCCCGGGCTCCGTTAGCATGAAGCCGCCGACCTTCCTGCCCGACGCGAGGTCGGGAAGGTATTTCTTTTTCTGCTCCTCCGTGCCGAAAAGATAGACGCCCAGAGCGCCGAGCGAGTTGTGCACCGCCAGAATCACCCCCACCGACGCGCAGGCGCGGGATATCTCTTCGATGGCGAGGGCGTAGGAGGGCCCGTCCACCTTCCGGCCTCCATACTCGACGGGAATGTTCAGGCCCGCGTAGCCTCTCTCGCCCGCCTTTCTTATCGTGTTCAGCGGGAACTCGCCCGTGGCATCCACGGCCTCGGCCCGCGGCGCGACTTCCCTCTCGGCCCACTCGCGAACCTCGGCCTGCAACTCGAGCTGCTCCTTTGTGAGACCAAAGCCCATTCTTCCACCAGGGCGCGGAATGGCGTGGGGCGATAAAAAATTAGGGGTGCGGCGGGAGGTGGCTCGCGGCCCCGAAGAGCCCCCGGTCTTCCCACCTCAGGCTTATCTCCTCTCCCCATGGACGTTGCTACTGGGTGCCCCCGCCCCCATCACTACCGGGCTTGCCGGCGCCACCGGTGGTGGGCTCCCGAGGACGCCGGTCCTCTGGCGGCTCCACGGGCGTCCCCTCGACGAGCGGGATATCGATGTCCTCGGCCTTCTTCAGGCCCTCCTCGCTCTGGATGTATATGTCGGGCTCTGCCTCCTCGGGCAGCGCCTCGGCCTTGTCCTGAATCATTGCGAGCTGCTCCTGCGTCAGGATGACCTTCTCGAGCGAGTACTGGACCGCCCTGAGGGCGTTTATCGCCCTGTCCCTGTCCGGCTCGCCCATCTCGTGCTGGCTGTACCGGGCCTCCTCCAGAACCGTCAGGAACTCGTTCATCGCCTTCTGGTCTATCGGCAGGGCTATCCTTATCGCCCTCTCGAACTCGCGGAATGTCTCGCTGTCGCGCCTCATGTAGCCGTACCTCTTCATGCTGGCGGCGAGCTTCCTGTAGGCCTTGAAGATGACCGCCGCGTACTCGTTCCCGGCGACGAGCTGGTCTGCGGCCCTCCGGATGATCGTCTGCATGCCCCTGAGAGCCCTCTTTTTGTTGATTTCGTAGAGCACCCAGCCGGTGATTATGGAGCCGACGGCGATGATGACCAGGACGATCAGCCATCCCCACTCTGGGACCCTGACCCTCGCCGGGATGATGTAGGTGAGGGAGTAGGTCCCGGTCGAGTTCAGGTACTTCATCTTGACCTCGCCGTCGGGCATGACCTCCGTCTGGCCCGCGTACTTAGCCCACAGGTGGAGCTTCCAGGTCTGCTGGCTGTCGAGGTTCTCGCCCATTCTGAAGGTCACGTTGAAGCTGATGTAGCCCTGTATGTCCGTGTTGGCGACGGCGATTCTCTTGTCCCTCTTCTCCTTCTCGATCTCGGGGTTCTCGATGTCTATCGAGCTCTTCTCGATTGTGAAGAAGACCAGCACGGTCTGGTTCACCAGAGGGACGTAGGCGTCGTCGACGAGCCTGAGCCTGCCGCTGAGCCGCCTCTTCTGCTGGAGCGTCTCGTTGGGGTAGACGTCCTGGAACTCGATGAGCGTTCTCCCCTGAACGAAAATCATCGATGTGTTCTCGGTGGGGAGGTAGTACTGGCTGCCGTTGTACCTGAGCGATATCTCCCTCATCCCCACGAGCGTCTTGGAGCTGATAATCGAGCGGAACGAGACCTGGCCGCCGCTGTCGGTCATGTTGTTCGTGAGCGGCTGGCCGTCGAGCGAGAGTGTGACCATCTCGTATTTTATCTCGTACCCGGGGGCGCCGTTCCAGTCCTCGTAGAGGAGCGCCTGAACGTTCAGCGTCCCGCCGCGCGCGACCTCGGTCTGAGTGTCGATTCTCTCGATGGAGGTCCTGACGCGCACCGTGTAGTTGGTCATGTTCGTGGACCTCGTGTACTTGTCGTCGCCGGCGAATGTGGCGATGAGCGTGAGGTTGCCCACGGGGTCCTCGAACCTGACCGTGAACGGATAAACGAACACGCCGTCCGGTCCCGTTATCAGGTTGCTCTTCAGCGTCTCCTCGGTCCCGAGTCTGAGCCTCTTGAGCGTCACGGGCACGCCGCCGATTCTGTCGCCCTTGTCGTCCCTGAGAACGCCGGCGATTCCCAGCCTCCGGACGCCGTCTATGTAGACGTCGATCGGGACGCCCTTCATCACCGTCTGCGGCTCGAGCGTGATGAATGTCTGCGACTTGACGGAGTAGTTCACGTCCGCCGCGCAGGGCTGGTACCTGTCGTCGCCGTCGAATTTGAAGCTCACGGGGACCAGCCCGAGGGCGTGCGTGCTCGACACATGATACGACATCGAGAATGTGCCGTCGAGCTCGGTGATGACCGTCCTCCCCTCCTTCGTCTGCTCCTCGCCCGCCCAGAAGATTCTGATGTTCTTCAGCTGCACGGGGTCCCCGCGGATGGTGTCGAACTGGCTCTCCTCCGGCCTCACCTTCAGGACGCCGTAGAGGTTGACCGTGCTTCCCCTGAAGACGGTCCTCTCCTCCGGCGGCGGGGGCTCGATGAAGGTGTGCGCCATCACCGTGTAGGAATCTGTGGCCTCGCCCGGGGAGTAGTACCTAGTTCCGCCGAAGCTGAATATCACATAGACCGGCCCCAGGGGCTGGTCGTTCGGTACCTTGTACGCGATCGTCAGCGAGCCGTCCCAGAAGTTCTCCGTCATGTTCAGCGGTCTCGCGTTCCCAATCAGCTTCGGCTGGTCGCGCGGGTCGAGCGGCGTGGCGTCCCAGTAGACCTTGACCGTGTAGTCCTGCCTGATCTCCTCGCCCTTCTCGTCCTTTATCTTCATCATCGGCGGGTCGCCGCGGCTGTCGACCAGCCTCGCCCTGAGCTCGATGTACTTCTGTATCGAGCCGTCCGCGCTGCTACGGTATGCGATGTGCGCCGCGGGGTTTGTGGGGAAGACGAAGGTCGTCGGCCTCTTGACCGGGAAAACCTTCGAGACGGAGCCGTGGGCGTACAGGAGGGAGGCGGGGTGCGTCACCGTCAGGTTCTGCTCTCCGGGAAGCGTCTCGTCCGGTATCCGGTACCTGAAGGAGTATTCTCCGCCGGAGGTGTAGACGGAGAAGGTCCGGCTGACGAGCCTGAACTTGATGTGCACCCTCTCCGACCCCACCGCCTCGAAAACGCCGCCGCCCCTCGTGAACTCGCTGAAGTCTATGGTCCTCTGGGCCCACTGGGGCCTGCTCCCGTTCACCTCGATCGCGTCGCTCTCGATCCACAGGCCGCCTATCAGCGCCTCCAGCGAAACGAGTATCGAGTCCTCTCTGGCGAGGTCGTACCACTCGAAGAAGGAGAGCTGCGCGCTGAACGCCATGCTCAGGTTGAAGTCGGGGCTGACCAGAACGCAGTCCGCGAGCTGCTGGTACGAGCCCTTGAGATTGGTCCCGGCGCACCTCTGGCCGCTGTTCGCGCTCGTCGGGCCTATCGGGCTCGCCGGTATTCCAATCATCCAGTCGTCGCCGACGCCGCCGTGCGTCCAGCCCGTGCCGCCGGTCTCGAAGTTCTCCTTCAGGACCGTCCTGAGGGTGTCGGCGACGACGGTGACGTCGTCGATGTACCAGCCCGCGGGCAGCGGGGCGCCGATTCTTGTCCCCGCGAACGAGACCAGGAGGCCCTCGTTGTCCAGCGAGACGCCGTCCGTGCCCCTCGCGGTCCCGGTTATCGTTATGTTCCCGCCCGCCTCCGGCGCCGCGGGCGAGACCTCGACGGTGAGCTCCACTGGGAACTGGACCGCCACGAGGAACTCCTTCCTGCAGGGCGGGTAGATGTTGTATATCGTGCCGCCGATCTCGACCGAGGCGCCCTCGAAGTAGAAGACCATCGGGTAGAGCCCGGCCTTCGGAACATCGGGCGCCCACTGCTGAATCACGAAGGTCCCGTTGATGTCGGTGTCGTTGATGTCGTCCGGGTTCTTCCACGCCAGAGCGAGCGGCGTCTGGGGCTCGTGGTTGAACTCCCAGTAGACCATCTCAACAATGTTTGCGATTCCGTGGTTCCTCATCGCCGCGCCCGCGCCGCCCGCGCCGAGCTCGGTGTAGTTTCCGTCAACGAGCTGGCCCGTGATGTCCACGGGAACGCCCTTCTGGAGCGTCCCGATGTTCGTCTTCGGGTCAGGGAAGTAGCGCAGGGTGGTGCTGAAGGTCCCGAGCGCGAGGGTGATGTTCGTGGCGTTGGATATCACGACGAGCCTGCCGTCGCCCGCTCCTTCATGAGCGTCAGGAAGTGCAATCCCCGCCGTTTTGTCCTCTTTCTGCGCGGACGGAGAGGTCCCTTTCCCTTCCACCTCCATTTTGGCCGAGGATTGCGCACCCCCCGGGCCCCGTGAATCAGCGCGCTCAATCTCTGGAGCCGGCTCTTCGTTCTCCGGACTTTCTCGGCACCGGGCGTTATGCCCCGCCGCGCTGGCGTGGTTTCCGGAGGCGCACGCTTCCTCAACCGTCTCTGCGGCAGGCTCATGCAGCGGCCCGGAGCCCCGCTCCCCGGTCAGGGTGGCTCCCGGGTCCCGCGCGCGGTCGGGGCCGGCCGGCGGGTTCTGCGAGATACTTGGGCCATGGGCAACCGGGATGGTCAGTAAGAGGCAAAGCGCAATCGCGACGGCTCTCGTCATCCAGCTCACCGCGAGAGCTTCTGCGCCGGCGATATATAAAATCAATAGTACTTTTTTTGCGTGATATTTAAGCGTTGTGATAAGAGATTTTGCGCATTTTTTCCCTCTGCCGGAGTTGACCCCACGGCAGCCTCGGCGTCCGGAAGCAACTCGGCAGACCACCTACGATAGTTATTTATCGGCGGCCCATGCTGGTGGTCCCGTGGGTCCATGCACGCACTCGAGATGTGCGGACTGGTCAAGGACTACCACTCCGGCGTGCGGGCGCTGGACGGGGTGGACCTCACGGTCGAGGCCGGAGAGATATTCGGCCTCATCGGCCCAAACGGGGCCGGAAAGAGCACTGCGATTCGCATCGCCGCCACCCTGCTAGTGCCCACAGCGGGGAGGGCGGAGGTCTGGGGCCACGACGTCGTGAGGGAGAGGGACGAGGTCAGGAGAATCATATCCTACCTCCCCGAGGAGGCCGGGGCCTACGAGAACCTCACGGGCGAGGAGTACTTGCGCTTCATGGCCCGGTTCTACCCCGGCGACCCCGAGGAGGCGGTTCGGCGCGGGGCCCGAATCGCCGGTCTCGGCGATAGAATTCGCTCCCGGACGAAAGAGTACAGCCGTGGCATGAGGCGGCGCCTCCTGATCGGTCGGACGCTGATGACCGACTCCCGTCTCTACATCCTCGACGAGCCGACCTCCGGGCTCGACGTCCTGCACGCCCACCACATCCGCAGGGTGATAAGGGAGAGGGTGAGGGAGACCGGGACGGCCGCGCTGGTCTCGAGCCACAACCTGCTCGAGGTGGAGTACCTCTGCGACCGCGTCGCGATTCTGCACGGTGGAAGAATAGCGTGCACTGGCGCGCCGCGGGAGCTGATGGAGGAGCGCGGTGTGAGGAACCTCGAGGAGCTGTTCATCACAGTAGTTGGTGTGGAGCGCGCGGCCGGGGGTGGGGCGTGATGGGGCCTCTGGCGAACATCGCGGGGAAGGAGCTCAGGGAGATGGTGCGGGACCCGAAGCTACTAGTGGGGATGGTTCTCGTCCCAATGCTCATATTCCCTGTGCTAGGAGGCGCCATCGGCTCTTCGCGCGAGGCGGCGGAGCGGGGCGTGGAGAGCGCGGCCGTGGGCCTCTTCTCTACGGATTCCCTCGATGGCAACGAAACCTACTCCACTCTCCTGGGCGCGGTCCTCGTTGCGTCCAACCTCACCGTCCGGAACATCAGCGCGGCTGATGAGACCTCGGCGCTCCGGAGCGCGCTCGAGGGCGGGGAGATTGCGCTCGTCGCGGTTACCCCCGACTTCTCCGAGAGGCTCGAGGCGCTGAAGCCGGCCGAAGTCAGGATCTACGGAATCATGCGTGACTATTCCATCGCCGAGAGCACGGTGCACCAGAGGCTCTTGTCTGCCGTCGAGGTCTTCAACGACGCGGTCGTGACCGAGAGGCTGCAGAGGGCCTACCCGAACGAGAGCGCCCCAAACCTGACCCGGCCTCTGGTGACGAAAGCGCTCAGCGTGATTCACGGCGAGCCAAAGGATGCCGACCCCACTCTGGTCGGTGCCGCGATAATGGGCTCCTCGTTCTCAATGCCGGTGGCCCTGATGATTCTTTTAATAATGGCCGGACAGCTCGCCGCGACCTCTGTGGCGATGGAGAAGGAGCAGAAGACGCTCGAGGTCCTCCTGACGCTCCCGGTGAGGAGGGTGAGCATCCTGCTCGGGAAGCTCGCGGGCGTGGTTCTGGTCTCGCTCCTAGCGACCGCCTCCTACCTCGTCGGGTTCTCTTTCTATTTCAGCAGCCTCGGAATCGGCGCGGGCGACCTGGACCTGGCATCGCTCGGCCTCGCTCCGCCTGCCGAGGGCATAGCCCTTCTCGGTGCGTCGCTGCTGCTCTCGTTCGTCTCCGCCCTCTCGCTCGCGGTCCTGTTCTCCGTGTTCACGAAGGACGTGCGCAGCGCCCAGTCCTTGATGGGCGTCCTCTACATACCCATAATGATTCCGGCCATCGTCCTGATGTTCTCGCCGGTGGAGTCCCTCCCGGGCTGGCTCCAAGCGGTGATTCTGGCGATTCCGTTCTCCTACCCGATAATCGCCTCCCGCGCCCTCTACACGCACCAGTACCTCGTCGTGGCGCTGGGGATACTGTATCAGGCCCTCTTCACCGCGGGAGTCCTGGCCCTGGCGGCGCGCGTTTTCTCGACGGAGAAAATCCTCACCGCAAAGCTAGAGCTCGGGAGGGGGCGTCGGATGTCTGAAAAGCTTTAAGAAAACCGGCCCCGATACCCGCCCCGATGGCTGCGGAGGAGCTCTCGAGGAACGAGAGGAGGGTCCTGCTCGCGATCTCAAGGCTGGGGAGCGCGGCCCCGGAGGACGTGGTGAGGGAGGGAGGCTTCCGGGAGCTGGTCGAGGTGATGAGCGCGGCCTCGTGGCTCAGGTCGAAGGGGCTTCTGGAAATCCACGAGCGAATTCAGACCACCTACTTCCTCGATGACGAGGGGAGAAGGTACGTGGAGAGGGGCGAGCTCCCAGAGTTCACCCTCCTGAGGGTGCTGGAGGAGCTGGGGAGGGGCGGGAGGGTTGAGATGGGCGCGCTGAAGCCCCCTGGAATGGGCTCCGAGGAGCTGAGAGTCGCCCTTGGGTGGCTGAGGAGGAATGGCTGGGCCAGCATCCTGAAGGAGGCGGGGAGGAGCTGGATATCTCTCACGGATGAGGGCCGCGAAGCCCTAAGAAGGGGGCCGGAGGGCGAGGAGCTTGCGCTCCTGAGGGCCGCGGGGCGGGAGGGCGGTCTGCCGGAGGACGAGGCGCGCAGAATCGGGGCCAGCTCGCTCCCTCTCCTCCTGACGCGCAAAGGCCTGCTGAGGGCGAGGGAGAGGCGACTGAGGACGCTGGTTCTCACGGAGAGGGGCAGAAAGCTCGTCGAGGCCGGGCTGGAGGTCGGCGAGGAGCTGACCCAGCTCACGCCCGAGCTCATCACCAGCGGGGCCTGGAGGGGTGTGGAGCTCAGGCCCTACGATGTAAATACCTATGCCCCAGCGGCGCAAGGTGGCAAGCCCCACATCCTGCGCGAGGCGATAAAGAGAATTCGGAGCATATTCCTGCACATGGGCTTCACCGAGATAGAGGGCGACTTCGTCGAGTCCTGCTTCTGGGACATGGACGTCCTGTTCATCCCGCAGGACCACCCCGCTCGGGACGCGCAGGACACCTTCTACCTGAAGAATCCACCGAGAATCGAGCTCCCGCCCCGACTCCCTGAGCTGATAAGGCAGATACACGAGACCGGCGGCGACACCGGCTCGGACGGCTGGCGCTACAGATGGTCGGAGGAGGAGGCATCGAGGGCGCTCCTGCGCACCCACACCACCGTCAACACCATCCGCTACCTCTCAGAGCACCCGGAGCCGCCCGTCAAGGCCTTCTCGGTCGGCAGGGTGTTCAGACGCGAGGCCACCGACGCGACGCACCTGGCCGAGTTCCACCAGATCGAGGGTATAATCATGGAGGAGGGAGCCTCCTTCCGAATGCTCATGGGGACGCTCAAGGAGTTCTACGAGAGGATGGGATTCACCGGTATTCGATTCAGGCCCTCCTACTACCCCTACACCGAGCCCTCGCTCGACGTCGAGGTCTTCTTCGACGGCAGCTGGATGGAGCTCGGGGGGGCTGGGATTTTCCGCCCTGAGGTGACCGCGCCGTTTGGCATAAAGCACCCTGTTCTGGCGTGGGGTCTCGGGCTCGAGAGGCTGGTGATGAAGCGCTACGGCATAGACGACATGCGCCGGCTCTACCTCCCGGACCTCGAGTGGCTCAGGAACACGCCGATACTTTGAGAGGGCCGGCGCCCCGACCCGAGGACGCTCATCGCACCTTTTCGACCGGAGGGGGCCAGCGCGGGTAGTTCGGAGAGTTCGGCGGCTCCAGTGCCCCCCCGGGCCAGTATTCATAGTATCTGGCCAGCATAAGGTTCAAGGCGCCGCAGATGGAGGCGCCAAAAAAGAGGGCGATGCCAATTGGAAACAGGAAATAGGACAGGAAGAAGGCCCCTGAGAGAATGAAGAAAATTCCGGCGGTCCCACCGAGATAGGGGTGACCCATATGGAAGCGGGAGACGATATGGGAAACGCCCATCAGTATCGCGCAGACACCGAAAAAGAAGAACATTGCCGCTCCCCACCCAAAGACATCCCAATAATAAGTCAGTCGGATTTGCGAGGAGGACAGGAGAAAATCCATAAACATCAATGTTGCCGGAACTAGGGAACCTCCTGTGACCGCGCCTATGGCCGAGCCGTAGTGGTGTAGTTTGCTGAAGTACCCCACCGCCGACAGAAGGGAGCCGCAGCACATCAGGGCAGGGATGAACGGAAACCAGCGCTCTGCGGTTGACGGATCCGTCCCTGGGCGAAAGAGAGTGTGTCCGATGAGGAGGAGGGCTGCAAAGCTGGCCGCGGCCATCAGGAGCAGACCGATGGCGCCGACCCTGAAAAGGAGGGGCAGTGGATGACCCTGGGGACGCGGGGGCGGGGGAAGGTACTCCTGAGGCGTCCAGCCGGTATCATGCGGCGCGATTTGCAGCAGAACCGCCGGAGCACGCGGCCAGAACAAATTTATTCCTCAATGCCTCATCCTCCAGTGAGCATTTATTATTTTCGAAGGGTAGTGGGGCGTGGACGGAAGAGAACAAGATTAATATCGTGGTCCACGATTGGCTCCCCCGGGGAGCGAGGATGCCCGAGGACGCGTCGAAGGAGGTGGCCGCGGGCCAGAGGCTTCTGGCCGCGGGGGACTACAAGGGGGCCCTGTCACGCTTCAACCGCGCGATAAAGCTCGACCCCTCCAACGCCGAGGCCTATCTGGGGAAGGCGGAGGCTGCCGCGGCTTTGCCTGACATTGAGGCGGGAGAGATAGTGGCGAGCTATCAGAAGGCTATAGAACTCCAGAAGGAGCCGGGCGAGAGGGCGATGACCCAGACCCAGCTCGGCGCTTTCTGCTTGCGCGAGGGAAAGACGGAGCTGGCCGAGGAATGCTATAAAAAAGCCGCGGAGCTCGACCCCGAGAACGCGCCCTACTATTTCTCCGACCTCGGAATCGAGCTCTACATGGCCGTGTTAAGAGGAATGGAGGATGAGGTCTCGCGAGAGGAACTCGACCGCGCGCGCGGAAAGGCCCTGACTTATTTCGCTAGGGCCCTAGACCTCGAGCCGGCAGAGGCCGCGAGGCTGCTGCAGTCCCATGCCCCCGGCAACTGAGCTCCCGCAGGACAGGAGGCTCTTCGTCCTCCAGTGGCACCTGACCGCGAGATGCGGAGAGAGGTGCAGGCACTGCTACATGCACGATTCCCCAACCTATGAATCGGAGCTCAGGAACGAGCTCGGCCCCGAGGAGTGCGTGAGAGTTCTGGAGGACTTCGGAGAAACCCTCGAGGCCTGGGGGGTGAGGGGGAGGGTAAGTTTCAGCGGCGGCGACCCCCTGCTCAGGAAGGACCTGACGGACCTTTGCAGGAGAGCCAGTTCGATGGGCATGATGGTCGGCATTCTGGGGAACCCGCGTCTTTTAACGAAAAAGAAAGCGAGGGAGCTCAGGGACGCCGGCGTGGTCAGGTACCAGATAAGCATCGACGGGCTTGAGAGGACCCACGACGCCTTGCGGGGCCGGAGGGGGGCCTTCAGGGACGCTATTCGGGCGATACGCATCCTGAACGCTGTGGACCTTCCGTCCGTAGTCATGTTCACCGTCAGCCGCCTGAACGCGGCCGAGCTTATACCCGTGATTCGTCTCTGTGCGAGCGAGGGCGTCAGGGTCTTCGACTTCGCCCGCCTCGTTCCGACAGGGAGCGGGAGGGCGCTCAAAAACCAGCTCCTGGCGCCGGAGGAGTACCGCGAGCTGCTCCTCCAGGTCCTCGAGGAGTACAGGCGCCTCCGGGCGGAGGGCTGCGGGACGCACTTCGGCCGCAAGGAGAACCTCTGGACCCTCCTCTACCACGAGCTCGGCCTTCTCCCGCGGCTCCCACGCGAGAGGGGCGTGATATACTCGGGGTGCTCGGTGGGCTACAGAATTCTCACAATCCTCGCCGACGGGACCGTCCTGTCCTGCCGGAGGCTGCCCGTAATAATCGGGAAGGTGCCCGGGGCCAGCCTCAGGGAAATATTTATCTATTCCGACGGGCATCGAAGCCTCCGCTCCTACGAGAGGATGAGGAGGTGCTCCCGATGCAGGCTGCTGCCGTTCTGCCGGGGCTGCATGGCGGTGGCCCACGGGGTCTCCGGGGACCCAATGGCGGCGGACCCGCAGTGCTGGAGGGTGGTGGGAATTGCCGACTGAGGAAGAGCTGAGGGAGCTCCGCAGGTTCGCCTTCTGGGCAGGGTGCCGCGCCCGGCGCGCGCGCGGCCCGCGCCGCGCCGACCACGGCTGCGGCGGCTGCGACGGTGGCTGCGGGGGCTGCGGCGGCGGCTGCGGGGGCTGCGGTGGAGGGTGCACCACCGTCTGCGGGAGCTGCATAGGCTGCGTCCCGTGAGCCATCTATGAAGCTCGTTCTTGTCTCCAAGTACCCGCCCATCGAGGGGTACGTATCATCCTGCACCTACTGGCTCGCGCGCGGGCTGGCCTCGAGGGGGCACAGGGTGACCGTCGTGACGAATGCCTTCGAGGTCGAGGACCGCCACCGCGAGGAGCTGCACGGCCCGGATATCGATTCCTATCAGGGCCGCGGGGTCAGGGTGAGGAATACAGACCCGTTTCAGGACCACCAGCTGATTCCCGAGTCGAACCCATTCTGCGAGAAGCTCGCCTCGGCCGCAATCGAGGAGGCGGAGGGCGCGCAGGTGCTGGACGCGTGGTACCTCATCAGCTACGGTGCTGCGGCCGCGCTGGCGAAGCTCGCCACGGGGCTGCCCCTCGTTCTGAGGCACGCCGCGAGCGACCTGGTAAGGCTCGGGAGCAGCCCCCACTTGAGGCCACTCGTCGCCGCGCTCCTCGGTACGGCCGACGCGGTGGTCGCGCAGCCCGGCGCGAGACCCCGGTTGGAGGCGCTAGGGGCAGCGCCCTCAAGAATTCATGAGATCCCGCTCTCGGTCGACACCTCCGCCTTCAGCCCGCGGGCGCGGCCCGAGAGGCTGGACGTACCGGAGGGGGTGCCATTGCTCCTCTACGCTGGCAAGCTGACGAGGGGGAAGGGGGTTCCCGAGCTGCTGGCCGCGGCCGCCAAAATTCCGGAGGAGTTCAGGCTTCTTATCGTCTCCTCGGACGCCGCCGGCCTGCGCGCCCTTAGAATTCCAAGGCGCCTCCGTCCCCGAGTAATAACCAGAAGGTTCGTCCCGCCGTGGAGGATGCCAGGGCTGATCCGGGCGGCGAGGTGCGTCGTCATGCCCGAGCACCGCTTCCCTGTGCGGACCCACACGCCGATTCTGGCCCGCGAGGTTCTGGCCTGCGGGACATGCCTTATCGTCAGTGATGAGCTCGCGGCCAAGGTCGCCGGAGGGAGGCTTGTCGATGGCGAGAGCGCGGCCGTGGTCAGGCCGGGGGACACGGAGGGCTTTGCGCGGCGGCTGCGCGAGCTTGTCAGGGACGAAGGTCTGGCGCGCAGAATCGGCTCGGGCGGCCTAAAGCTATCGAGAAGCATAGAGGACTTTCCGGGACACATAAGAGCCACCGAGCGACTCTATAGGGACCTGAGAGCGGACACTAGGGCCCAGCGCGCTCCTCGCCACAGCAGCGGGGGGCGCAGGCCCTTTCGTAGAACGGTGTAACACTCGCCGACACACGCGTGGAAACGCTTGGGCTCTGGCGCCGTCAATGGTCCAGCCGGATTCCAAGCCTCATCCCATTATGTCGTCGGAGTTTAACTGAGAATCCAGCTTCCTGCGGCACATCCTGCAAACCCTGCCGCCGGCGTCAAGGCATTGGTTGCAGACAACCCGCCCGCAAAGGGGGCAGGAGAGCATGGCCGGCCGGCCGCAGAGGTGGCAGGTCCCCACAATGCTCATGACACCTATTCACATCTGCTGGAAAATAATGTTTGCGGTCGCGCGGGCGGGCCCGGACGAGCCGCCCGAGGCCCCCGCGGGCCATGCCGATTCCAATTCCGCCTTCCCATCCGCAATCTCCTGCACCCCACTCTCCCCCATTACTTCCACATCCTCATCCGCCTCTCTCTCAACCCGCCCGTGAACTTTTCCTTCCGCATCCCCATATCCATCTTCACCCACCCGCCTTCTCGCGAACCTGTCCGCTCCATCTTCCGCCTCCACGCAAACCCTCCGCTCTCTCCTCCGCCTACCCGCGAACCTGTCTGCTTCTTCCCCCTCCGCCTCCACGCGCGCCCGCCGTCCCGGCCGCCGCCCCCCGTCCCTTCTGCCCGCCCGCGGAGCCAGTCCTCCGGCCGCCCGCCGCGACAGATATTTCTACGGGAGCGGAGATTCACCGCCGGTGCGCGGATGCAGGACTACGAGATTCGGCGTGGGCACCAGAAGAATCTCGAGGCCGGGGGGCTGAGGGCGATGATGCAGGAGGCCTTCGGCAATGTGACCAAGGAGGGCGGGGCCCTGGTCTCGAGCTACGGGGCCATTGAGAGGCTGACGGTGGTCTGGGACGGTGGGGGTGTGCTGAAGGTCGAGACGAAAATGAACCCCTCCGTCCCGCCCGACGTCGCCTCGAGCACGATAAAGGCCTACAACGCCTTCCTCGAGCGCGCCACCGGCTTCACGGCGAAGGAGCGCGCGAAAAAGCTTCAGAAGAGGGCAAGGGAAGGGAAATTGTAGAAGACCGGAAATCTGGAGTTCCATCGCAAGAGAATTCCGGGAGAGCAGATGGGGGACCTGTCCCGCAGGGCGGGGAGTGGAGGAGGGCGTCACTTCGTCGGGTCAACCACCTTCCCCATGAAGAGGATGCTGCCGGTCTCCCTGTCCTGAATGATGAATACGAACGGGTGGTCGGCGTTGAATACGGGAACCGCGGGCTCGACGGGGGCGTTCCTGTACTCGATGACCACCGCCGTCGCCCCCGCGGCCTCCGTTCCCCTCTCATCAACGGAGACGAAGGCCTGATGAATCACCGCTGCTATGTAGAGGTCCTGAGCGCCGTCGATTCCAGAGAAGTCCGAATCCATGCTGAAAGCGGTCGGCATGCCCATTCTCGAAAGATTATCATTCAGGAAGTACCTCCTCTCGAGCCTGAACTTTGGGAAGAAAACGTCGACGCGCCGCTCCCTCAGCTTCGACCTCCACTCCTCCAGCTTCCGCGGGCTCAGCTTTGCCTCCAGCCCCTCCATCTCTCCCGGCCCGGGTAGGAGGACGAGCATGGATAGTTTCCCGCCGGCGTAGGGCATCTCGAGAATCTGGATGCCGTCCACGGAGGTGTAGTTGAAGACCGATTTCTCGTCCTTCCGCGCCATCATATCGACCCTGACGCTCTCGCCCGGCCGGGGGTGGAAGTCCTTTTCCTCAGTCAGGGACTCGTTGAACCGCTTCAGCCAGTCGCCCCTGAAGTAGATCGCGTTCGTCAGGACTAGGCGCGTGAGCGGGTTGAGGATGCCCTGAGGAATCAAATCCTTTATTCTGCCGCCGGTCTGGTCCTCGACCCACGAGTTGATTCTCTGCCTCGCCTCCTCCGCGGCCCGGGCATAATCAACGCTGAATGCGCTGGCCCTATAGTAGGTCTGGACCGTGTTCACATAATCGCTTAGGATATTGAAGTCCCGCTGTATCCACATCGCGTTTGCGGTGGAGAGGTTGCAGCCCGCGCCCCCGGCGCTCAGGCGCTCGATGAGCGCTTTGAAGAGCGACCAGCGGGTCTGGTTGTCCGCGGGGAGGTGGAGGACGGCGCGAATCTCTTCCGCCGTCCTGTTCCGCGCCCCCTCATAGGTCATCCCGAGCGCGGTGAAGATGCTGTATGGCGAGAAGAAGATGTTTTCGCCGCCATTGCTCAGCCCGGCATATAGCTCCAGCGCGAACCGGTTGCTGGCGTTGACCAGCTCCTGCAGGTTCGCCGGGGAGGGCAGGTCATTTTCCGGCTCCGCGGGCCCCGCAGGCGCTTTTCCGGTCCTGGCCTGCGGCCGCAGGAAGGTATAGGTCGCCCCGGCGGTCAAAAGAACTCCGCAGACGAGGATGGCGAAGAGGGCGGTTTTCAGGCTCATGACGGCGAGCTATGGATAGGAAGAGATATATATGTTTAGATTACAATTATTTTACAAGTTCAGTTGTATTATTTTTATTATATTTTCTATTAATATTTTAGGCGAAGGGTAGGGGAGGCGAAGGGAAGGGGACGGCTGGGGGATGAGAGGGGTCCGGGACCCCGGCCAGTGCCTTCCCCTCAGGCCCGGCCGCGGCTCAATCCTCCGGGACATCGTGCTGGACCCGGAAACACGAGTCCGCGCTGAGCAGTCTCGCGCGTTCGGCTCGCGCTGTTGCGAGCATTACCGCGTCCGCCAGACTGGTATCCCGTCTGGTCTTTCGGAGCTCGACCAGCCAAATCCCGGAGGCCCTCGCCACCACCCTCGAGACCGGGAGAACCTCGTTCGCAGCCTCCACGGCCCGGAGGGGGGTTCAGGGCTTTGCCTCACGTTCGTGAGTGCATCCGGCCCGAGCTCCCCCGTGCGATGGCCCTCGCTATCATGTGCGCAAGCCTGAGCGGCTCCGGGAGCGCGCCCCTGACGACAGAGGCGCGCACGAGCCCCTTCGCCTCCGCCTCCCCGACGCCCGCGAATCCGATGAACAGGGGCCTGTGCCCCGTGCGCACCTCGACGAGCCTCGTCCTCTCGAGCCTCTCGAGCCTCTCCCTCCAGTTCGCGGCGCGCCTGCGGCCGCGGCCGGGCGAGGTCCCGAGCTTCCCGAGAGCCTCCCTGATTTTCTCCATGTCGGGCCTGTCGCGCGTGACTGTGATGACAGGGAGGGAGGTTCTCCTGTGCAGCTCCTCGATATCAACCACATTGAAGCCGCCCAGACATGCCCCATCAATCATGACGGCCTCGAGCTGGTCCGCGTAGCCCGAGCCGAGAACGAGCTCCGCTAGCACGGAGGTGGCGTCGTCGCCGTCCACGGCCACGTCCGTCCTCAGAACGGCGTCCACGTATCCCTTCCTCGCCACGACGCCGACGACCACAGCCCTCTCGTCGGTGAACGCGAAGGGCCCGTCGTCGATGCCAAGCACTCTGAACTGGGGCTTCATTTCCCCCCTCACGCCTCAAGGCCCGGAGGGTCCCGCGCATCACACGCCCGCCCACGCGATCTCATCACACTCCCTCGCCCATCATACCCGGGGCCGGTCCCGCGCGCGTGGCGCGGCAGCTGCGCGCCGGTCAGGAGGGGGACGACGCGCAGTCGTCTCCCGCTGGAGCGCTCGATGTCCGCGCCCGTCAGAGCAGCGCGAGGCTCCCCGTGACCCTGTCCACCTCCTTCTCCTTCGCCGGCCCGATGCCCAGCACCGTCACAGTGCCCGGCGGGACCTCTGTCAGGCCCGCGTCCGTGACCAGACAGGTGACGAGCCCGAAAGCCTCGGCCTCGAGCTTGAGCTCCTGCAGGGCCTTCAGGTCCGGAACCTTCAGCACAACCTTCCTCTGGCCCTCGTCGTACCACGCCTTGAATTCTTCGGGCGAGTACTTCTTCGCCTGAAGGGCGCAGCTCACAGCGGCGTGTGCGACCTGCACCGCCAGCTTGCCCGCCGAGAGCCTCAGGTCCTGCCTCGCGACCACGACCATCTTGTACTGGAAATCCGCCATTTCCTCTCCTCCCGCTCCGTCTGACCTTTCTCAGCCCGTCCATCATCACTGCCCGGCACGGGCCCCTCAGGCCCGGTCCCATCCCCGCGCCGCATCCACCGGCGCCCCTTTCTCCCGTCTCTCTCCCCTCGCCGTCTCCACCGGCGCCCAGTTCTCTTGGCTTCCCGCCCCGCTACTCTTCCTCCGCGGCCGGCGGGGCGGCCCCGCCCGGTTCAGACGCGGCCCCCTCCTCCGCCCCTCCGGGGTGGGCCGCCGCTCCCGCCGCTTTTCCGTCGGGGGTCCCCTCCCCTCCTCCGGGGCGGGCCCCCTCCTCCCTTTTCCTCTCCTTGCGCGCCCCAAGCCACGGAAGCCATCTCCCCCGCCTCCCCTCAGTGGTATCACCGCGCGCGCCGCCGCCCAGCGCGCTCCTCTCACCCTCCTCCGCCTCTCCCTTCTCGTCCTCCACGCCCGCGAGCTCCTGAGCGCGCTGCTCCTCGAGCTCCCTCATCTCCGCGTCCACCCTCGCCAGCCTCTCGCGGGTCTCCTCGAGCTTCTTCTTATAGTGCTCCCTCATCCTGCGCCCGTGGCTCCTGTACCTGCGCTCGCAGAGCCTCACCTCCCTCCTAAGCCTCTCCCTCTCCTTCGAGAGGTCCCAGAGCTTGAGAATCAGGGCGTCCATGCGCTTCTTGCGCGCCTCCGGCTTCTCGGACGCCGGGACCCGGGCGAGGACCGGGTGGAGCTTTCCCATCCATGGAAAAGCGCCCCGGTACCAAGCGGCGACGAAGAGGAGCAGGCATATAAGGAGGAGGCTGGCGACGATGTAGGGCGTGTCGAAGTAGCCCTTCTCCTTCCCGTCAACGTATCTGAAGCCGATGAGCTGGTGCAGGGAGCCGAGAAAGAAGCCGACCAGAATCGCGATGACGATGCTCAGGCCCATGCCCAGCCCGATTTCATAAATAATGTTATATTCCTTGTCCAGCTCGTTCCTGCCGGGGAAGAGCGACTTGACGAGGAGGTAGCCCGGAAGGAAGAAGATGAGCAGGAGGCCGAATATTATCCGCAGCACCTCGACGGGCCCGAGCTCCATGGCGGATGATGCACGGCGGCGAGACTACTTAAAGATTTCTTAACGGCGCCCGTCCGCGCGAGAGCAGCCGGCAACTTTAATATACTCTCAATCAGGTGATGATGGCGGTGGGTGTGCATGAACGGTTCCCGCAGAATTTCCGTGGCGGCCGCGCTTCTGATTCTGCTGCTCCTCCAGGCGCCCGCAGCGGCTCCGCTTTCGGCGGATGGAGCCCTCTCCGGCGCGGTCCCGGTTGAATGTCACCCAGCTCCCTCCGGAGCTTCTGGCGGCGGACGCTCCGCGGCGCCGGGCGCGCTCGCCGGTTCGCCTCCCGGCGAATTCCCCGCGGCGGTCTCCTCGGGCCAGCCACCCCTCTCCGCTCGTCTAAAGGGCGCGCAGGGCGCCGGGAGGGCCGGCGAGGGCGCCTTCACCCCGGGCGGGCCCGCGGGGCCTTCTTCTCCCGGCAACAGTGCGGGCCAGTGCGGCTCAAGGGATGTTGAGAGCCGGGAGGCCGGCGGCCCCGCAGGGACGTCGGGGACAGGCGGTGCGTCGGCCGCCGTCAGCGGCCCAGCCGAGGTCTGGAGCGGCGCAAGGCCGGCGGGGGCCGCAGGCGCGCGAGTCCCGGCCCCGGAGGAGCAGGCGCGCGCCGCGCGCCGCGAGACGCGCGCCCCGGGCCCGGACGTCGCCGTCGTGTCCATATCTTTCAGAGGCCCCAACCCGGCGGCGGGCATCTACGGCGCCGCTATGGCCGGGAGGCCCACGGAGCTCGTCGTCACTGTCAGGAACGGCGGCCCGGACCCAGCGCCCGCGACTGACGTTTATGTGAGAATTCTGGACTACTTCGGAAACCTGATGAACGAGCGCTCCTCGACCATTCCCGCGATTCAGCCTGGCGCGGAGGAGGAGGTGTCGTGGGTCTGGACCCCGGCCTACGTGACGACGGTCAGCGTCAACGCTACCGCGAGCACCGCCGGCGACACCAACACAAGCAACAACGGGCTCCTGCTCACCGGCGTCCCCGTGGCGCTCTGGATTGACCCCTGTGACGCGCAGGGCGGCTGGAGCGGCGACATTGGGCCCGGCAGGTGGCAGCTGGTCAGCGAGGTCGTGAACGACCCGGACCCGTCGGCCCACAGCGCCCCGACGGCGTGGTACTGCGGGGGCACGGGGGCCTACTCCAACAATCTCGATGCCTCCCTCATCACCCCCCCTCTCGACCTGACGAGGATGAACCCGAACTACTACATCCTGTTCAACTTCAACTACTACGGGAGGTCCCAGCCGCCCGACGGGCTCGAGACATACATCACTGACGACGGCGGCGCCACTTGGTACCCGCTCTTCGCCACTCTCAGCGGCACGCGGAATTCCGACGGCTGGTACGACTGGGTCTCGCACTGGTCGGACTACAACGGTAACGGCATTGCGGACCCGGGGGAGCCGCACGAGAAGGGGCTGGACATAATGAAGTTCTGCGGTAAGGTGGTCAGAATAAAGCTCAGGTTCGTCTCCGACCAGAACTTCAACGACCTCGGCTTCTATGTGGACGACTTCGTGCTCAGGGGCACGGGCAACCTGAACGACGTGGCGCTCCTGAACATCTCGGCCCCCGACGTCGACAGGCTGGGCGCCGCACAGACCTTCAGGACCGCGATCCGGAACATCGGCCAGAGCCAGCAGGAGCCGTTTACAGTGTACTTCAACATCAGCGACGGGACGACGATGAGTCGCGAGGCCCCCGCGCTCGCTCCCGGGGAGACGGCGGTGCTCGAGTGGGGCTGGACCCCATCGCAGCCCGGCGACTACACCGCGAGGTGCACCATCCTCCCCTCCCCCGACGAGGTGCCCGGCGACAACTCCCTCTGGAGGCCCATCCACGTTTCCTCACGGCCTACAGGCATCCTCCTCGTGGACGATGACAGCGGGCCTGGGAACAACGGCGCCCTCAGGACCTATCTCCAGGCGGACGTCGAGAGGGCGATGATGGACGCGCTCGCGCCCCTCGACTTCGATGTGTATCTGGTCGCCAACGACGGCGACGGCCCCGGTGCCCACATTCTCTCGAGGTACGGCGCGGTGGTCTGGCTCACGGGCTTCGACGACTGCTACACCAGCAAATCGGGCACGCTCTCGGCGCAGGACCTCTCCAGCCTATCGTCCTATCTTGATGCCGGGGGCAAGCTATGGCTCGTCTCCTTCGAGGCGATGTGGGACGTCTGGACGGTGATGGGCAGGAGCGACTTTGGAAGGAGCTACCTGCGCGTCACCTCTTTCTCGAACCTCGAGGACGACCGCGGGCTACCCTCCTATCTCGAGGGCGTCGAGGGGGATCCCATCACCGGCGGCCTCTCCTTCCAGACGTCGGGCGCTCCGGCGGGCCTCTGGGACAAGTCCGACATTCTCATGAACGCCTCCGACTCTCCGGGAATATTCTACCAGAGCCAGTACGACAGGCACCCCATCACGGGCCCCTTCAACGCCCTCCGCTATTCGGGGCGGTTCAGGCTTGTCTTCCTCGCATTCGAGTTCTCCTTCCTGACGGACCCTTCGGAGAGAAGCCTCCTCGCGTCGAGAGTGATGGAGTGGCTCTGGAGCGGCGCGAGGCTCGAGCCCGGCCCCGGCGGCCTCGAGAAGACGGTCCTACCCGGCGAGTTCGTCCGCTACAACCTAAGCCTAGTCAACCCGGAGCCCCGGGGGTTTCTCATCGAGTTCCTAGCACCCTCCCCGCCCTCTCCTGGCTGGAGCGCCCGGACCATACCTCAGGTCACCGGGGGCGAGCCGGTGGTCGAGGTCCCGGCCTCCGGCTCCCTCGATATCGCGCTCGAGGTCGGCGCGCCGGCTAGTGCGCCGGCGGGGAAGCTGGAGCTCGTCACGGTCCAGGTGCGTCTCCTCCAGAACCCCTACACCCTCGCGATAACCGCCCGGACCACCGTCCTCGGCGTAGCCGGCGTGAACCTCTCCTGCGAGAGGCCAGTGGCGATTGCCGCGCCCGGCGATGAGGTTTCGTTCTCCGTTCTGGTCAGGAACACGGGTAACCACGACAGCATGATCAACCTCTCCCTCGGCGGCGAGGCCGCGGGCTGGAGCCGCCTCTCGAGGTCACAGGTCTTCGTCTCCGGAGGTGGGACGGCCTATGTCCAGCTCACCGCCGCCGTCCCGGGGGACACGCTTGCGGGTCAGCACACCGTGACTATGCACGCCCGCGCGCAGCAAGGCGGGAGCTACGCCGAGGCCTCACTGGTCCTGACGATTCAGGTCAACGCCACCCGTCTCCTGAAGATAGAGAGGGTCGCAGGCGCGGCGCCCCTGAACACGGCCCTCAGCCTCCAGACCTTCCTCAGGGTCGAGGTCGGCAACTACGGGAATGTGAGGGAGTGCGCCACAGTCTCGCTCAGGGCGGGATTTCAGGGTGCCTCCGGCTGGAGCCTGCCGCCCGAGAGCGTCGAGCTAGCGCCCTTCGAGAGGGGCCGCGCGGTCTCCCTGTCCATCGGAGTCCCGCGCGAAGCGCCCGCGGGCTACTACGAGCTGACCGTCCGGCTCGAGGCCCCGGGCGACGTGAGGGACGAGCGCCCCGTCACGCTGGGCCTCGTCCGCCCGGACCTCCGGATATCCCCGGAGGACGTCGCCGTCTCCCCGCCCTCGCCCGTCGTCGGGGAGGAGTTCGAGGTCTCCATCACGGTCCACAACGGCGGCGGGGGCGAGGCGCGCGTGGTCCCCATCGCCATCCTGCTGAACGGAGACAGAATCTCATCGCTGGTCCTGACGCAGCCCATCCTGCCGGGCGGCGCGGCCACGGCCTCCACGTTCCTCACGGCGATCAGGTACGGCGAGAACGAGCTCGAGGTCGTGCTCGACCCCGGCGACGAAGTCCTCGAGACCGACGAGACCAACAACGCTGCCTCGCTCCGCTTCTATGGCCGCCAGCCCGACCTCTCGCCCGGCGCCATGGCGCTCAGGCCCGTCGGAGGCCCCCCCTCCCCGTCGAACAGGAGCGTGGTCCCCGGGCTGGTCGAGATAGCTGTTCAGATTATGAACACAGGCCCCTACTGCAGCGACGCGCGCAGCGTCGAGGTGAGCTTCAGCGTGGACGGCCAGCCCCTCGAGACGGTGACCGTGTCCGTCCCCGCCGGCGGCCGGACGGAAGCGAGCGTGATATGGAGCGCGAAGAGGGGCACCCACACGCTGAAGGTCGTCATCGACCGCGCGAACAGGGTGGCGGAGCTCTCGGAGGACAACAATGAGCTGGAACTCACCGTGAGCGTCGCAGAGCCCGGTGCAGGACCCGCTCCGGACATCACGGGATGGCTCCTCCTCGCCGCGGGCGCGTTGGCGCTCCTCATCGTTCTCTCGGCTATAGCGCTCCGGAGCCGTAGTGCCCGTGAAATGGAGTGGTGGGGGCGGGGCGAGGAGGAGTAGGGGCTCTTGGGAGGCGCGGACATCGCGCAGACCGGGGCCCCTGTCACTCCTCCGGCCTGCGAATCTCCCTGACCCCCTCCGCGGAGGCCACAATCACCAGATGCGCCAGCCCGACGAAGATTCCGCTCTCCACAACGCCCGGAACGGCGCGCAGCTCCCTCTCGAGCCGCGCCGGGTCTGGGATGCCGGCGAAGCGGCAGTCGTAGATGAGGTTCCCGTTGTCGGTCACGTATGGGCCCCCGGCCGCGGACCCGCCCCCCGCCATCCTCAGCGCGGGCGCGCAGCCCAGCGCCGCCAGCCTGCGCGCGGTCAGCGTGTGGCCGAACCTGACGACCTCGACAGGCACGGGGGCCCTGGTCCCTAGCCTCTCAACGAGCTTGGAGCCGTCCACGACGATGACCTCCCTCCTCGTCGCGAGGGCCACGAGCTTCTCGCGCAGGAGGGCGCCTCCGAGGCCCTTGACGAGGTTCAGCCGCGGGTCCACCTCGTCCGCGCCATCAATTGTGACGTCGATTTCGGGGTGCTCGTCGAGGGTGGTCAGCGGTATGCCGCACTCCCGCGCCAGCCTCTCGCTCTCGAGCGAAGTGGGGACGCCAACAATCCTCAGCCCCTCCCTCACCCTCTCGCCGAGGGCCAGAATCGCGTGTCTGGCGGTTGAGCCCGTCCCGAGACCGACCACCATGCCGTCGCGAACCAGCCCCGCGCCCCTCCGGCCCGCGAGGGCCTTCAGCTCCTCGATTGATGCGCCGGGTTTCACGGCCGCCAGCCCCCCTCCTCGACCGGCCATATCGCCGTGACGCTTATATTGTTTCGCCTCCCAGGGGCCCCGGGGTCAAGAAAGGCCCCGCGCGGGCACTCCCATCGCCTCCGGAAACCGGATGGGAGGGGGGCCCGGGCCTCCACGCGCCGCCGGTGGAACGCGGCTGAAGAGAAAAAAATAAAGATTATATAAGATTAAATTCGTTCAAGTATAACTATACTATCTATGAAGGTGTCACCATGCACGGAAAGAAGCTTCTACTGCTCTGGGTCGTGACCGCCATCCTGACCGCCCCGCTGCTCGCGATAGCACCCTCTAGTGAGGGCAGCGAGCCCCGCATGAGAACCTCTCTTTCGAGAGCGCACGCGTCGTTCCGGGGAGAGAGCTCCTACGACTACTCGGGCGTCTCCGTGGCCATCGCGGGCGACGTGAACGGCGACGGCTACGACGACATCCTGATCAGCGCGCCCAACAACGACGATGGCGGCACAAATGCCGGCCAGACATACCTCATTTTCGGGAAGGCCTCCGGGTGGGCGATGGACATTAGCCTCTCGTCAGCCGTCGCGTCGTTTTGGGGCGAGAATTCATTTGACTATTCCGGCCGCTCTGTCGCGGGCGCCGGGGACGTGAACGGCGACGGCTACGACGACATTCTGATAGGAGCGCCCTCCAACGACGAGGGCGGCGGAAATGCCGGCCAAACGTATCTCATATTTGGCAGGGCATCCGGCTGGTCAATGGACATGAAGCTCTCCAGCGCAAACGCCTCGTTCTGGGGAGAGGCCTCGGATGACAACTCCGGTTTTTCCGTCGCGGGCGCGGGCGATGTTAACGGCGACGGCTACGACGACATCCTGATAGGAGCGCCCGACGACGAGGACGGCGGCTCGTACGCTGGCCAGACATACCTCATCTTCGGTAAGGCCTCCGGGTGGGCGATGGACACGAAGCTCTCCTCTGCCTCCGCATCATTCTGGGGAGAGAACTCGTACGACTATTCCGGCTACTCCGTCGCGGGCGCGGGCGATGTTAACGGCGACGGCTACGACGACATCCTGATTGGGGCGTACGGCAATGACGACCGCGGCTCGACCGCCGGCCAGACATACCTCATACTGGGCAAGGCCTCCGGGTGGGCGATGGACACAAAGCTCTCCTCCGCCTCTGCGTCATTCTGCGGAGAGGACTCGGATGACGACTCCGGTCTTTCCATCGGAGGCGGGGGCGATGTTAACGCCGACGGCTACGACGACATTCTGATCGGCGCCTATGGCGACGAGGACGGCGGCTCGTACGCCGGCCAGACATACCTCATCCTTCCTAACGTCAGGCCCCCGGGGCCGAAGAACCTGAGGGCATCCAACGCCCAGAATCAGGCCCGGGTCACGCTGAGCTGGGACGCCGCGGACTCGTGGGCCGCGCCGCTCGAGTGCTACAGAATCTACCGCTCCGTGGACGGCTCTAACTATGTCTACCTGACCTTCAGGGCTCCAACGGACAGGACCTATGTTGACACGAACGTCAGCCTCGGCCGGACCTATTACTACAGGGTCGAGACCGATTTCGATGAGGGAACCGAGCTCAGGGGCGAGGCGCTGGTGAGCATCGTCTGCGACCGCGACACCGACCTTGACGGCATCGGGGACACTGCGGACTGGGACGACGACGGCGACGGGGTGCCGGACGGACAGGACGCCTTCCCGCTCGACCCGACCGAGTGGCTGGACACCGACCGGGACGGGAAGGGGAACAGTGCGGACACGGACGACGACAACGACGGCATCCCGGACGCGAGCGACCCCGAGCCGCTCAACCCGCAGAACGCGCTCCAGTACCACCTGAGCTATCTCAACACGACGCTGCAGGGCGTCCAGACGACGGTGGCCGGCATCTCCTCGACGGTCAGCACGATGAACACGAACCTGAACGCGCTCTCGAGCACCGTGAGCTCGATGCAGACCTCCCTGACGAACCTCATCAAGGACATCGACGCGGACATAGCGGCTCTGGGTGCGCAGCTCAGGGGCGACATCTCGGGCCTGAACACGACCCTGCGCGCCGACATCGCGGCCGTCAGGAGCTCCCTGAGCGCGGTGAACTCCTCGCTCCAGTCTAGCCTCGAGGGCATCCGCGCGCTGGTGGGCGGAGTCTCCTCGGACCTGTCTGCGATGGACGCGGAGATCAGGGCGATGAACCGGAGCCTCTCGGCCGATATCGCGGGCATGGAGGCGCGGCTCGCGCTGGACGTCGAGGCTCTGGGCGTTGCGCTGGAGGCGGTGAACGCCTCGCTCCGGGCAGAGCTCAGCGCGCTCGAGGCGGAGCTCGAGGACTTCAGGGCGGACCTGCTGGCGGAGCTCGGGGCGATGATGGCGGCGATGGAGGGCGCGAACCGCACCCAGACGGAGAGCTACAGAAGGCTCGAGGGGCTCGTCAGGGACCTGAACTCGAGCACCCTCGCCGGAATTCAGGCCGCCGTTTCGGAGCTGGACGCCGGGATGGCGGAGGTGGGCGGGAACCTGAGCGCCAGAATTGAGGGCTTCCGGAGCGCGGTGATGTTGCGTCTGGAGAATGTTTCAAGGCTGATGGCGACCGTGGACGATATAAAGAGCCTGAGCTCTGAGGTGAAGGTGGTGCAGGGCGGCCTGAGCGGCGTGAAAAGGGAGCAGGAGGAGACCTCGAGGGGTGTGGCCGGGCTGGCGATGCCCGCGTGGGGCTCGCTCTTGCTGATAATCATCGTGCTGGTGGTTGCGGTGCTCGCGCTGCTTGTTGCGCGAGGAAGAAAGGGCCGCGCGAATTCCGCGGCTCCCGGCGCGGGGTACGCGCAGCCGCCGTTGCCGCCGCCGGAGACTCCGTAAATTTATCACAAAGTGGGCCGGGCGTGGCGGAAGAAATTATAAGTTGGGTCTCCTTGCAGGTATCTGTTACACAACCCCATAGGGGGCGCAGCGGGGAGTCCAATGAACCAGGACGAATACCGTCAGATCGCCGCCCGCCTGAATGATGTTGACGACATAAAGAAGGTGGCGCGTGAGGTCGGGATACCTGAGGAGCTGGCGCTCGTGATATACACCCAGCGCGTCACGAGGGACGCAACGAGCAGGTTCTACGTCATCAAGAATCAGATCGGGAGAATTGCCCAGCAGTACGATCGCGGCGTCCCTCTGGTCGAGCTCGCGCGGAGGCTCAGGTTCCCGCCAGTGCTCCTTGCCTACCTCCTCTTTCTGCACAAGGGCATGCCCCGGAAGCAGTTCTGGAGCCTTGTGCACAAGCCCGAACTCGCTTGCGACCCGAGGATGAGGCGGGAGCTCGCCGCGGCCCTCGAGAAGGACGTGGTCTACTCCCCGAAAGGCGAGGAGCTCCAAAGGCTCAGGGGGCAGGAGGGGGAGAGGAGGCTCTTCGAGTGGCTGGATAGGCGGGGGATAAAGTACATGACCGAGAAGGACCTGAAGAAGCTCAGGGACCGCTACACGAAGACGCCCGACGTCCTCTTCATGAAGCCCGTGACCATAAAGGGCAGGAGGGTCTCGTGGATAGAGTCCAAGGCCAACTTTGGCGACGTCGTCGAGCTCAGGAGGAACCTCAGGAAGCAGCTTCTCCCCTATGTCAAGCTCTTCGGCAACGGGATGGTGGTCTACTGGTTCGGCTTCGTGTCGGACGTCGAGGCCCCGCCGGGCGTCCTTGTTGTGGATGGTACATTCTTCTCCGAGGGGCCCGGCGGGAAGGGCGGGGGGCCGGAGGAGAAGTGCTTCCCCGCGGAGGCGATACCGAGGCTAGGGAGGTCTCGCGGGGAGCGTGGCCGGGAGCCCCGGAGGACGGAGGATTAGGCTGGCCCTGTCTCGCCCAGCTCCGGATGGAGCTGAGAGATGTTGAACAGCCGACGGAAATCGCCGGGGTGCGATGGGACGGGGGGGTTATGGAAACGGAGCGGGCCCGCGGGCAGGTGCGCGAGCAGAATCGCGCCAGAGGGGCAACTCCCCGGCCTGCATGCCGGTCCCGTCCTCAGGGAATAGGGCAGCCCCGCCTGGCCATTCTCTGCGACTTCGATGGAACCGTCACGGTCGAGGAGGTCTCTGTATCCATCCTGGAGAGGTTCAGCGGGGGGCGCTGGAGGTCCGCAGACCGGGCGCTGCGCGAGGGGCGCATCACCCTGCGCGAGACGATGGAGAGGGAGTTCTCGCAGGTCAGGGCGACCCCAGGGGAAATCGGAAGGTTCGTCCGTGGAATTCACCTGAGGCCGGGCTTCGGGGAGCTGCTGGAGTGGGCGCGCGCGGAGGGCGCTCCCGTGGTCATCGTGAGCGAGGGCTTGGACTTCTACATCAGGAGTTTTTTGCGCGAGAGGGGCCTGAGGGTCCCCTTCATGGCGAACCGCGCGGTTTTCACTAAAATCGGGATACGAGTCCAGCACCCCCACGCCAGCCCTCTTTGCGGCCTCTGCGGGAATTGCAAGAGAGCTCATATCGAGGCCTTCAGGAGAGGGGGCTTCCGGACCGTCTTCATCGGCGACGGAATCTCGGACCGCTGCGCCGCGCAGCACGCGGACGTCGTCTTCGCCAGAGGAAACCTCCTGAGGCACTGCAGGTCCTCCGGAATCGGCTGCGTCCCCTACGACGACTTCTTCGACGTCCTCTGGGCGCTCCGCAGAATCACCGCGAGGGGGAGGAAGGAGGCGGCCGCCGCCGAGAGAACGAAGACGAAGAGGAGCGGGAGGGACAGGGAGTAGAGCAGACCCGCCACCGAGGAGCCGGCGAACATGCCGAATCCATAGAGCCCATGGAACAGGCCGAAGGCGGACCCTTTTCTCTCCGGGGGAGCCATGTCGGCGACCGCCGCCCTCATCACCGTCTCGTGAGCGCCCATCACCGCGCCCCAGAGGGCCGCGCCCGCCAGGGCGCCCCCCAGCCCGCCCGCGAATGCGAGGAGGGGCACGGCCGCGGTCATTAGAGGAAGCGGGAGGAAAATTCTGAGGCCGGCGCCCGCGCCCCCCCCGCAGGCTTTGAGCCGGTCGTAGGCCCTTCCAATGACCGGGGCGACGAAAGCATCTACGAGCATCGCGAGGGCGTAGACAAGCGGAACCCCCGCGTCCCCTGTCACTCCTCCGGCCCTCAGGTGGTAGCCGACGAGGGCGAAGCTCATGAGGCCCAGCGCGCTCAGGAACACGAAGCCCAGAAAGATTCGCAGGCTCCCCGGAGCTCCAGCCCCCTCAGCCGCCCGACCCGCCCAGACCGCTCCGCCTCCTGCACCTCCATCCCCTCCCTTATTCCCTCCCCCACCTCCACCGCTCCTTCTACCTCCATCTCCCCCGGCATCAGCCTCTCCATTTCCCTCCCCCGCTCCCCCGATGGGCGACCGGGGAGCGCCGCGGCCCGCCCCTCCGGAGGAGCTCCATGTTGCGACCAGCACGGCCATCATGAGGGCGTAGGGCACGGCCAGCACCGCCAGTCCCGCCCTGTAGTCATCGGCCGCTCCGGCCCCTCCCGCCGTTCCCCTGAGGATGAAAAAGCCCGCGAGAATGAGCGGCCCGAGAATCGCGCCGAGCTGGTCGAGCGCCTCGTGGACGCCGAAGCCCCAGCCCGTCCCGACCCTACGGGCCGCGTCCGACATCAGGGCGTCCCTCGCGGGGCTGCGCAGGGCCTTGCCGATCCTCTCCATGAGAATCAGGAGGGCCGCGGACTGCCACGCCCCCGCGACCGCGAGCAGCGGAATGGCCCCGATGAGTCCGTAGCCGGCGAGCGTCAGCGCCCAGCGCGCGCCCCTCCTGTCCGAGGCGAGGCCCGAGGCCACCCTCAGGCCGTAGCCCAGCAGCTCCGCCGAGCCCGCGACGATGCCGACGAGCCCCGCGCCCGCCCCGAGCAGGAGCAGGAACGGGCCCGTCACGCCCCTCGCTCCCTCGTAGACAATGTCCCCGAGAAGGCTCACGACTCCAAAAAGGAGGATGAGCCTCATCGCCCGGGCCCGGGTGGCTCCATCTCCAGCCTCTTCACCGCGCGCGCGCCCCACGGAATTCCCTGCCGCCATCACCCGCAGCTCCCCTCTATTCCCTCGCTCCCCCGCCGTCCATCCCCGCTCTCCCGCGCCCGCTCACGCCGCCCGGCGCCGGCTGTCCCTCCCCTCTGCCGCGCCGCGGGAGCACCCGCCCGCGCGGGCCCATCTCCCCGGGCCGGTCGGGAGCCCGCCGCCGCGTCTCACATCGTCGCGGGCCTCATCGCCCCGCCCGAGAGGGCTGCATTGGACAGCACGAAGCCCAGCGGCGGGACCACCGAGAGCACCAGTATCCACGGTTCCAGCGCGACGAGCATGACGGGAACGAGTATGTAGTTGAGTATGTAGTGGGTCCCTATGAGCCTTCTCATCCTGTCCCGCACGAAGCGCCTCTGGTTGAGGAGGAGGCCTGAGACCGCCAGCATGGCGGCCGAGCCCGCGAGCAGAACGGCGAGGAGCACGGGCAGGAACCACCCCGGCAGGGGCCAGCCCTCCCGCGGGAGGAGGCCCAGAACGAAGGGCGAGAAGAGTGCGATGATGAAGAGGAGCTGGATTGTGTAGGCGAGGGCCCTGAAGAAGCCCGGAATCTCGAGCCTGTTGTCCCGGCCCACGACCCTGCAGCCCATCGCCACCGCGAGCGTCCTCGCCCCTCCCCTCGAGTCGTGGTCTATGTCCTTCAGGCCGCCGGCGACGACGTTCATGAAGAGCACCTGAAGCCCGCCGAGGCCGCAGACAATCCAGGCGAGCCTGCTCACGTAGAGGATGTCCCTCGCCACCGTCACCGCCCCGAAGACGCACAGGAAGAACACGGCGGAGGCCACGAATATGTCCATCCCGGGTAGGTGCTTGCTGATAAGGTTGTATATCGTGGCCAGAAGGACCGCGATGAGGAGGACGACGAATGCGCGCGGGTAGCCGGCGACCATCGCCCAGCCGAGGCCGAGCATCAGCCCGAGGCCGGAGAGCGCGAACGCGAGCGCGGCGCCGGGGCTCACGGAGCCGCTGACGAGCGGCCTCTCCTTGAGGTCCTCGGAGAGCCTATCGATTTTCATGTCCAGGTAGTCGTTCAGAACGAAGCCGTAGATGTGCGCGCCCGCGCCGACGACGAAGAGCTGGAGGAGGGGCAGGAGCGAGCGCTCCCCCATCGCCAGCGCCCCGAACACGGGCGCCACCGCCGTCAGGGCCAGGTTGAAGGATCGCGCGAGCTTCAGGTACTCGGCCACCCTCGAGCCCCACGCCATCGGACTGGCATCGGCGTCTCCGGTAAAAAAGTATCCTCCGGGACGCGGCGCATCGAGCGGGCCGGTCCACCGGCGCCGGCGCGGCCGCGCCCGGGCGGCAGTGGGGGGACCGGCGCGCCCGCTCAGGGCTCCCCGAGAATTCCCCTCGCCGCCAGAATTCCTGTGGCGGCGGCCTTCACGATGTCCCTCGAGAGACCCGCGCCGTCGCCCGCGGCGTAGAGGCCGGGTAGTGAGGTCTGCATGTCCCTCCCGACCTCGATTCTCATCCCGTAGAACTTGACCTCGGGGGCGTAGAGGAGGGTGGAGTCGGCCGCCACGCCCGGGATGATTTTGTCGAGAATCTCGAGGCCCTCGATAATGTCCACGACGACGCGGTGTGGCAGAGCCATCGAGATGTCCCCAGGCGTCACATCGGTCAGGGTCGGGGGAACTCGGGAGCGCCTTATCCTATCCGCCGTCGAGCGCCTCCCCCTCCGGAGGTCACCCATCCTCTGAAGGATAGGCTTCCCACCCCCGATGTTGGTCGCCATCCGGGCGATGTAACGGCCGTACTCGGTCGTGTCCTGCACGGGCTCCGTCAGGGATATCTGGACGAGGAAGGCGAAGTTCGTGTTCTCGGAGCTTTTGTCGGTGCGCGAGTGGCCGTTCGTGGCGACGAAGTCGCCGTGGTCCTCCTTCACCACATAGCCCCTGTCGTTGCAGCAGAAGGTCCTGACGAAGTCGTCGTAGCTCTTCGTTCTTATGTGAAACTTGGGATCCCGGTTGATCTTCGTCACGGGGTCCATCGTGACCGCCGGAACTTCGACCCTGACGCCGAGGTCGAGGGGGCCGTGGTGGGCCCTGATTCCGTATCTGCCGACCATCTCGCGCAGCCAGCCCGCGCCCACCCTGCCGGGCGCGGCCAAAACCGCGCTGGCCCTTATTTCGCCCGCGTCCGTCCTGACGCCCGCGCATCTCCCGCCCTCGACGATGAGATCCGTGACGCGCGTCCTGAGCATGAAGTCCACGCCTTTCGACCTCAGCTCCCGCTCGAAAGCCCCCATCACCGCGGGCGCCCTGTCGGTCCCGATGTGCCTCTGGCGAATCTCGATGAAGCGCGCCCCGACCGACGCGGCCCTGCGCTCGAGCGCCTCGACCTCGAACCTTGGGGGGTCGATGAGCTGCGCCGGCGCCCCGTAGCCAACGAAGGCCCTGTCCACCTCCGCCACTAAAGCCCAGGCTGCGTCGCCGCTCCCCGTCAGGGCCTGGAGGTCCCCGCCGACGTCGGGCCTTAGGTTCAGAATTCCATCGGAGAAAGTGCCGGCGCCGCCCACTCCGCAGAGAATTCCACAGGGCTGGCAGTGCCTGCAGAGGGCGAAGGCCTCCATCGGGCAGGAACGCTCCGGAATCCCGCGGCCCTCGTCAACGACCACAACCCTCTTCCTTCCGGCGAGCTCGCGCGCCGCGAAGAGCCCGGCGGGCCCGGCGCCGACGATGGAGACATCGTAGTCCTGAGCCATCGTAAAAAGTAATGGCGTCTGCAGTATTAAATCAAGCGGCCGCGTCGACGCGAACCTTCCGTCGGTGGTGGACGGACGATAGCTCGGGGCGGGGATGCCGGTGAGGGACAGTGGCGCCGCAAGGACCAAGTGAAATCGCCCGAGGCCAACGCGCTTCGAGCTCGGGGTCCGGGGCGGCTGTGTGAGCTCGTGACCTCAATGGTGGGTGGGTCGGCGGCGCGGGCGGAATATCCGGGTCCTCTATAGTTCGGGAGAATGGGACGAACGAATTCCTTATCGAGGCCCGCGACGGAGCCCAGAATATCGACACAACGGAGCTCGGGCTGAGCTAGTCGATACCGGAAATGCCGCAGGTCTCCACACTCCGGTGAGGGCGGACCCGAGCGGCATGGGGCGTTGCCGGCGTGCAGCCGTCCGTGAAGCTTTCGCCCCACCGTAGCCCTACGAGTTCCCATTCCGCCGCTCCACTCCGCCCCTCCCGCCTCCCGCAGCCGCTTCCCTAGCCACGGACCCGCGCTCCCTCACCCCCGCTGTCGCCGGAATCGCGGCGGGCCTGAACCAGCCCGGCGGTCCTACCTCCCCTTGGCTCCCCTCCTCCGCAGCCACCGGCAGGAGACGAGGGCCTCGAGCGTCACGAAGGAGACGGAGGCGATGATGAACGCCACGAAGGGCCAGTCGGGGCCGGGCGCCGCGACGCCCCCGCCGTCCCTCACCGCGACTCTCTCGACCGTGATTGTCGTCTCGTTGGCGTTCCCGGCCGCGTCCACCGCCCTGACGATTATCCTATTGACACCGCTCCCCAGCCGCACCTCCTGGGTGAACGCGCCGCCCGAGCCCACGGGCGTCCGCTGCCCGGAGACGAAGAGCCGGGCACCGGGCTCCGTCTTCCCGACGACATAGACCGAGGCCCTCACGGTCCGGGAGCGGTCCGCCGGGGACTCGATGTGGATGACGGGGAGCACCGTGTCCAGCACAACGCGCCTGAC
>JAWCLH010000024.1 GCA_038851035.1 Thermoplasmata archaeon | reverse complement strand
GTCCCGTCATCTCCGTAGCAAAGCCTATCCAGGAGAACAAGGGTTGCCACATCATAGTCCTCGAACCTTATCCATCCTTCCTCTTTCTTTGTAGCAAAGCCTGTCCAGGAGAACAAGGGTTGCCACAACACTGTTTCCGCCGGAGTATCACAATCCCGGCAGGGTGTAGCAAAGCCTCTCCAGTAGAACAAGGGTTGCCACAACAGTACCTGCTTTCCGAACTTTCCCTCGACCTCTTGTAGCAAAGGCTCTCCAGAGAACAAGGGTCGCGCACGCGTGCATATCTTTATTATCGCCCACTCCTTTTATTTCCGCGCACCGGCAGGAGGGGATGGGTGGATGAGCTCCGGACCCCTGCGTCTCACCGGCGCCGCCGTCGGGCTTGGAGCGCTCTGCGCCCTCGCTCTTCTCATTCTCCTCCCGCGGCCCGCGGCCGCCCACACCCCGCCCCCGGAGTCGGGCGACTGGGAGATACGCGACAACACGACCTTCAGCTCCACGCTGGTCATGATGGGCAGCATAATCATTTACGAAGACGGCACCCTGAACCTGAGGGGCGGGGAGATAGTGTTCGACTGCTACGAGAGGGGTGAGTTCAGAATCGAGGTGAAGAGGGGCGGGGCCCTCCTGGCCGATGGAGTGACATTCTCCGCATCGGACCCCGCGAAGCCCTACAAATTCATCATCAACTCGGGCGCGAGGGCCGAGCTGCGCTCCTGCACCATCCGGAACGTCGGCTTCTTCGAGGCGAACATGACCTCCTGGGGCATCTATGTCCACAGCTCCGAGGCCTCCTTCGTTGACACGACGATAACGGACTGCAACGCCGGCCTCCTCATCCACGGCCAGGTCTCTCCGACGGTCTCGGGCTGCAACGTCTCCGGAAACGCTGACAGGGGAATCTGGTGTCGCTACTCCTCGCCGGAGCTCAGGGGCTGCACGATATCCGGGAACGAGTGGGGGATTTACATCGAAAACTCATCCTCTCCAAGGCTCCTGAACAACAACATCGCTGGCAACAGGAGGGGCGGGGTTTACGTGAGCCCGGACTCCAGCGCCGAGTGGAGCGTCAATACCCACACGGAGTGGCTCGGCTCATCCGTCTCCCTCCGGGGGAACCTGACGGTCGAGGGTGGAGGGGCGCTGACCCTGCGCTCCTCGTCGCTCCAGATGCTCTCGAGCGCCGGGGACAGGAAGCGCGTCTTGGTCCGCGGGGGCGGGGAGCTCCGGCTTCTCGAGGTCAGCTCGCTGGGCGCGGCGAAGGGTTTCGGGGCCTACGGCCTCTGCGTGGAGAGCGGAGGGCGGCTGGTGGTGGAGAATTCCTCCATCCGCGACGCGGGCTGGGAGGGCGGGGAGCTCGCCGACTCCGGTGTTTGTATCAGGGGCTCGGCTTTGATAGCGGGCGCGGAGCTGGCCGGGGGCCCGGGCGCCCTGATATGCGACGGAGCGAACCTCTCCGTGCACAACACCACCCTCCGGGGCACTGTTCTGGACATCTGGCTCGCCCGCTGCGCCCTGAGGCTGACCAACGTGAGCTTCCGGGCCGACCGGGTCCATTTCAACGATTCCAGCTCCAGCATGGAGGTCGCATGGCACCTATCGGTGGCCGCGATCTGGCAGAGCGGTGCCGGTGTGGAGGGCGCCAGAGTTGTGATAAGGGACTCGCGTCAGCTCGTCCTCTTCGACGGGCCCGTGGGACCCGACGGCCGGGTGAGGTGGGTGAGGGCGGTTCAGGAGCTCCTGACCAGGGATGGGTCCACCAACCTCAGCGCCCACACGATTCTCGGTTCAAGAAGCGGTCTGGAGGACGTCAGCCGCTCCGTCGCCGTTGACCGGAGCATGGAGGTCGCCCTCGTCTTCACGGACGGGGAGCCGCCGGAGGCGAGAATTCTCCAGCCGGAGGACGGGAGCGGAACCAACAGCACCACGCTCGTCGTCAAGGCCCTTTGCAGAGACAACCAGAGCAATACTATCGCCGAGCTGAGGCTCGACGGGGTGCTGGTGTGGAGCGACAGGGCAAGCGGGGAGTGGTCCCGCGAGCTCTCCGGTCTCGCGGACGGAGAGCATGTCATCGAGCTCAGGGCGAAGGACGCCGCGGGCCTCTCGTCCTCCTCCCGCGCGAGCTTCTTTGTTGACACCGAGCCCCCCACGCTCGAGCTCGAGGAGCCGTTTGAAGAGAGCCTCCTGGTCAACAGGACAGGAATCGTTTTCAGGGGCACGACCGAGAGGGGCTGCAGCCTGACAATCAACGGTGAGATGACCACGGTGCAGGCCAGTGGAGCGTTCGAGACAGTCGTGGAGCTGGGGGAGGGGACCCATGAGGTCCTGGTGGTCGCTAGGGACAGGGGAGGCAACACGGCGTGCGTTGTCCGAAGGATAATCGTGGACCTCATCCCGCCGACGATAACGATTCTGTCGCCGGCAAACAGGAGCGTGGTCAGGGCCTCCGAGGTCGCGCTCGTGGGCGTGGTGGAGCCCGGGGCGCGGCTGACAGTGGACGGCAGCACCGTGGAGCTATCGGCCGACGGCGGCTTCAGCCACACGGTCCTCCTGTCCGGTGGAACGAAGACAATTGAGCTCTGCGCCCGGGACGCGGCCGGCAATGTCAGGATTATGGAGTTCGTGCTTGAGAGGCCGATAGACGCCGGTGGAGGCCAAGCGGGCCCTCTCGAGGGCGGCCGTGTCCTGATTCTTGCTGCGCTCACGGTCATTGCCATTCTTGTCGCTGGCGTGGTTCTCTGGGCGGCGCGGCGAGCGAGGAAGCGCGGCGGCGGGAAATGAGGTGGCTGGCGGTACGGTGAGCGCCCGCCCCTGTGGCTCCCCGTGGGATTGCGCGCGCTCGCAGGCGGCGTCGGCAGGGCAGATTTGATAAGCCCCGCGCCCCATTCCCGTCACGCTGGTGGGGCCGATGGGGACGGACGGAGGGCCCGGTATCAACGAGTTCATGGACTGGTTTCTGACGGAGGAGGAGGCGGATGCCCCTTCACCCCCGGAGCCGATATTGATGAAGAAGGTCTGCATGCTCGGCGACCCGGCCGTCGGGAAGACGAGCCTTGTGGCGCGTTTTGTCTTCAGTGTCTTCGACGACAGGTACATCGAGACCATCGGGGCGAAGGTGGTCAAGAGGACGATGGCTGTGGAGAGGGTCTCGACGGGTGAGCGCTACAGGCTGAAGATGATAATATGGGACATCGCGGGCCAGAGGACGCTCGACTTCATCAAGCCGACCTATTACAGGGACGCGGAGGGCGCCATCGTCGTTGCCGACCTTACCCGCCGGGAGACGCTGGGCAACGTCCCCCGCTGGGCGGAATCGATACGGAGGGTGTGCGGTGAGATTCCCATCGTGCTCATAGTAAACAAGAGCGACCTGAAGACCCACGCCCAGTACACTGAAGCGGAGGCGGCGTCGGTGGCGGATGGGATGGGGGCCAGTCTCTTCATGAGCAGCGCAAAGACGGGGGAGAACGTCGAGAGCGCATTCGGCGCTCTGGGGAGGGCCCTGATTCAGAACACATTCGCCCGGGGGAGGGGAGCCCCCTCCAACTGAGTTGCGGGTGATGGAAATGGTGGGGAGGCGGTCCTCGGCAGAGGGCGCTCACGGGAACGGCAAAAGGGCCCGGGGCGGGCCGGGAGGCTCTGGCGGGCTGGACACGATTCTGATTCTGGACTTCGGGGGCCAGTACTGCCACCTCATCGGGAGGAGGGTGAGGGAGCTGCGGGTCTACTCCGAAATCGCTCCTCCGGACATCTCTCCTGAGGGGATAACGGCGATGGGGCCCCGGCTGCGCGTCCGGGGCCTGATTCTCTCGGGAGGGCCCTCGAGCGTCCACGAACCGGGTGCTCCGCGATTCGACCCCCGCATCCTCGAGATGGGACTGCCGGTTCTGGGCATCTGCTACGGCCACCAGCTCCTCGCCCTTCACTTCGGGGGCGACGTCAGGCGCTCGAGCGGCAGGGAGTACGGGGCGACGACGGCGACCATCCTTCGCCCCGGCACGCTTCTCGCCGGTCTGGGGCGCCGGGAGAGGGTCTGGATGAGCCACGCCGACACCGTTTTCTCCCTGCCCGAGGGCTGGGAGACCCTCGCCAGAACAGCCGACGCTCCCGTGGCCGCCTTCAGGGAGCCTAGGAGGAGAATCTACGGTGTGCAGTGGCACCCCGAGGTCGTCCACACCCCGCGCGGCCGGAAGATTCTCTCGAACTTCGTCTTCAGGGTTTGCGGCTGCAGGCGCGGCTGGACGATGGCCGGGTTCGTCAGGAGGGCGGTCTCGGAGCTCCGAGCCACAATAGGCAGGGGAAGGAGCATCATGGGCCTCAGCGGCGGAGTCGATTCTAGCACCGCGGCACTGCTCGCCTCGAGAGCGATAGGAAAGAGGCTCGTCGCGGTCTTCGTGGACCACGGTTTCATGAGGGAGGGGGAGCCGGAGCTCATAGCGCGGACCTTCTCGAGGTTCCCGATGAAGCTCGTCTGCGTCGACGCGAGGGAGCGCTTCATGCAAAAAATGAGGGGCGTCGCGGACCCGGAGCAGAAGCGCAGGATAATCGGCGAGGAGTTCATCCGCGTTTTCGAGGAGGTCGCGCGGCGCGAGGGCGCTGAGTACTTGATTCAAGGGACCATATATCCGGATAGAATAGAGTCTGGGTTCAGGAGGCACTCGGACAGAATCAAGACACACCACAATGTCGCGGGAATTCCAGCGGACATAAAATTCAGGGGAATCGCGGAGCCGCTTCGTGACCTCTACAAGGACGAGGTCAGGAGGGTGGCGCGCCAGCTCGGCCTGCCACGCCAGCTGGTCTGGAGGCAGCCCTTCCCCGGGCCCGGTCTGGCGGTCCGGATAATGGGCGAAGTGACTGAAGAAAAGCTCAATATCGAGAGGAGGGCAGACCGGATAGTCACTGAGGAGATCGAGCGGGCGAGGCTCGAGAGGAGACCCTGGCAGTACTTCGCCGTCCTCACGGACACGAAGAGCGTCGGGGTGAAGGGCGATTCGAGGTCCTACGGTTATGTTGTTGCGGTCAGGGCCGTGGTGAGCAAGGAGGCAATGACCGCGAGCTTCTTCCCCCTGCCCCACAGGGTCCTCGAGCGCATCTCGACCAGAATCACGAACGAGATTCCCCAGGTCACCAGGGTCGTCTACGACATCACCCACAAGCCGCCGGGAACGATTGAGTGGGAGTGAGCCCTGTAGCGCCCTCAGCCGATTCTTATCACCGACGGCATCTCGAAGCTCCTCGCCTCGGGCGGGGGCCGCTTCCTCTTCCGGGCCACGGCCCCCTCCTTTCGGAATTCGCTTCCCTCCCTCTCTCGCCTCCCGCGCCCCTCACCGACCGCAGCGGGTCCCACGCCCCCCTCCTCCTCAACAAGCTCTCCCACAACAACACCCTCCTCTCCAGCCCGCCCACCTCTCCCGTAGCTTTCATCCGCTTCATCCCCAGCCGCCCCTACCTCCTCCTCAGCACCGCGTCCCTCCGCCCCCTCATCGCCCTCGGAACCCTCCTCACCCCCTTCCTCATGGTGCCCTCCTTCCTCCCCACCCTCCTCATAATCCTCCCCCTCCGCCTCGCCCCCTCCGTAATCTCCTCCCTCGCCCTCCTCCTCTTCGTATCCCTCCTCCCCCGGCTCGCCGCACCTCCGGCGCAATCGGCCCGGCCTCGTCCCGCCCCTGCGGCTGTACAGGATGTAGCCCGCGGATGCGGCCGCCAGAACAACCGCGAGAGCCGCGAGCGCGCCCCATGGCACCTCCGCCTCGCCCTCCCCGACCTGCACGTACCTTGAAACATCATTGTTGATGTAGCTCAGCTCTTTGACCCGTGTGTGGGACGGGTGCTCAGGGTTGACCACGGCCTTTATCGTGTGGCCACCCGCGACCGCCTTCCACTCCGTTTGCACCTCGACTGCGGAGCCGAAGGGCACCGGCTGGGAAATCACCTCAGCCAGAATTCTCTCGCCGTCGTAGAAGCGCACGAGCACCGGCGGAGAGTCCCAGAAGCCCTGGTTCCGGATGCTCACGGAGAGCCTCGCTCTCTCTCCAGCGCGCGGGCTGGTCGGGCTGAGTTGAATCGTTCGCTCGATGTAAAGGTCCGGACGCTCGATCGCGAGGGAGAGGATGCTGGAGTGGGAGCTGGAGGGGTCGGTGGTCGAGCTCGCCGTCAGGTTGAAGTTCACCCTCGAGATGCCGGGGGTCTCGGCCGGGGGCTCGACCCTGAGCTCGAGCCGGAGGCTCTCGTCCGGGTCCAGGGTAACGCTCGAAACCTGTGCGCCATCCCTTCTTATCGAGTAGCTCCAGTCCCCGGGGAGGCTGGAGGGGCTGTCGGGCCTCACGCTCAGCAGGAACGTCTCCCTGATGTTGCCCGTGTTTCTGGCCGTGAAGTTCACGCTCCCGTACTCCTCCTGCTGGAGAGACCCCACGCCGCCCGTGACCACGACGCGGTATGTGAAGGGCTCCACGACGACCCTGATGTCCGCCCTCGACTCGAGCACCGCCGGCGAGTAGCGGGAGCGGGCCGTCGCGCTGAGGTTGTAGGTGCCGGGTTGTAGCGAGAGCGAGAGCGTCAGGTTCAGCCGGACCACAGTCTCCTCAAAGGGCCCCAGCTGGGCGCTCGGGGAATCGAGCTCCGTAGCGATGCCCGCGGGTGCGCTCACGCTCAGGTCGAAGGTGTCATTGCCGTTGCCGGCATTCCTGATGGTGAGCGAAGCGGAGCCGCTAGCGCCGGGGCTCAGGCGCGGGGGTTGAGAGGCCTCCAGCGCCACGCCGAACACCTGATTAACGGTCGTGACGGTGTCGATGTATCTGGAGACGGAGCTCTCGTTCAGGGAGGTCGCCGTCACCCTCACGCCGGCCCTGCTCCCGGCCCTGGCAGTTGCGGGCGGGGTGAGGCCGAGCTGGACATAGTCCGTCTGGTTGGGCGCAAGGGTGAGCAGCGAGGCCTGTTTTCCGGAGGAGTCGAGCAGCGCCGCGGTCCAGCCCTGGGGGAGGGTGGAGTAGTTGACGAGGAGCGTGTTGGGTTTGGAACCCACGTTGGTCAACCATATCTTGTATAGCGCCGGAATCTGGGGGTCGGTGTTGAGCTGAGTCCTCTCGGCGGCCATGAAAAAGTCGTAGGGTCCGGGGATGAGGAAGAGGTCCACCGTCTTTCCCCCATCCTCGGAGTAGACGAGGAGCGTTGTCGAGCAGGTTGTGAGGCCGTCCGTGGCGGTCAGCATCACCCTGTCCTCCTCCTGGTAGCCCCCGGGCATGGCGGACAGCTCTGTGGAATATTTCCCTAGGCCATTGGTGGTCAGGGAAACGTTCTCCATCGTGCGGAGGTTGCTTACCACCACAGACGCGCCTGAAACCGGCACGCCCCCGCGCTTGTAGACCGTCCCGCTGAGAACGTAGGGCCCTGAGGGGTATCGGGATTTCACATCAACGACGGCTGAGAGTATGTTGTTGGTCTCGTCAGTCTCTTTGATCATGTTCTCTGGGTCCACGGATGCGGAGAGATAGTGCCGGCCTTCCCCGGGGGTCCAGGGAATTCTGACGCTGCAACCGGCGCTCTTCTCTAGAAGTCCCAGTGACTCCTGTCCGATGCTGATCTCCCCCTCCTCGAGAACCACCCTCACCCCGCCCACGTCCACGTTCTCCCTGAGGTTCATCACGCTCAGGACCACCGTGGCGCTCCCGTTTTCAACAAGGTGAACTCTCGAGCCGTCGGCCTCCACTCCGTCGGCCCTCAGGAACCTCATGTCCACGACCGCCAGGTCCGGAATCGCCACGACGACCTGCAGCGTGGCTGTGTCCGTCTGGGAGGGGTCGCCCGCGGACCTTGCGATGAGCTGAATTGTGGCGGCGTCCCCCTCGGTAGCATAGGGAGGGGGCTTGACGCTCGCGCTGAGAATCATGCTCGCGCCCCCCTCGAGCCCGACCGAGTAGTGGCTGAGGAAGACCCGCCAGTCCGGGGGCGGGGTGGTGTTGTCGAGCGTTATTGTGTCGGCGGCATTCCCCACGTTGGTCACGGTCAACCTGATGAGCGCCCAGTCGTCCGGCATGACGGCGGTGGAGCAGTGGGCCGGCGAGATTCTGACGCCGTAGCGGCCCCTGATAAAGGTCGTGAGGGTGACTGTCGCCCTGTTCACGGGCGACTCCCCGGACCACGCGGTCACGTTCACGACGTACCCTCCAGCGGAGGCGTTCGATGGGGACCTGACGGTCACTAGGACGCTGGCGCTCTCGCTCGGGTCGAGCTCGAGGCGCTGTGGGTTGAGCGCGGCCGTCCAGTGCGCAGGTGCGCGTGTGACGTTGACGGACACGCTCTGCGCGACCGATCCCAGGTTCCTCACCTCGACAAAGTAGGCGGCCTCTTCTCCCGCGTTGATATAGCTCTCGTTCGTCCCGCACGAGGCGCCCAAGGTGTAGGGCGAGCTCACGTTGAGCTCCCGCCAGGCCCCGTTGTTCCCTTCAGAAACCTCCTCGAGCTCGTTCGAGGGGTCTGCGAGGGCGACTATCCTGTGTCTCCCTCCCCCCGCCGTGGGCCAGGTCACGGTCGCCCCCGCGCTCCCCCTCGCGCTCACGTTCACAACAGCCCTCGCGCTCCAGACCTCGGTCCCGTCGTAGACATCGGTGAAGAGCACCGAGACGTTGTTGAGGTCCTTGGTGCCCGTATTTCGGACGAACGCCGTGACCTGGACGCGGTCCCCCTCGTCGGGCGCGTCGTCAGAGAGCACGAGGTCCTCTGGGGAGAGGACGAGGTCCCCTATCCTCTCCGTGAGCGCTAGCCCATCGGCGAAAACTTCCGGAAAGCCATCGAGCTCGGCGTCTGCGATGGAGGGGCTCGAGAGGACCGAAGCGCGCGCAGAGCTTGTGTAGCTCCAGAGGTCCCTCCCATCCTTCCCATCGAGGGCCTCAACCCTCCCGTTCCACAGCGAGAGGACGATGTCGCTCCTGCCGTCGCGGTTCAGGTCCGCGAGCGCGGGCGCGGAGACGACCCTCTCCGTCATTAGAATGTCGCTCGTGCGGTCAATCGTCCTTGTCCAGAGCTCCGTTCCGTTCCTCCCGTCCACGGCGGCCACGGAGACGCGGGCGTTGCCGGTCATCAGCGTGAAGTTCCAGGAGGCCACTATGATGTCTGGAGTTGAGTCGTTGTTCAAGTCCCCGACTGCAGGGGGGGCCTCGCACTGGCCCGCCATCTGGATGGGGCTCCAGACAGGCGAGCCGTCCTGCTTGAAGGCGTGGAGCCTCCCGCTCCCGGACTCGAACGGAGAGAGGATGAGTAGCTCCGGGAAGCCGTCCCCGGTCAGGTCCGCGGCGACGGGCGAGGGGAGTGAGGTGAAGGTTGTGAAGGTTGTGCTCAGGGAGATGCTCCTGTTCCAAGACTCGAGGCCCCTGTTGCTGAAGAGGGTCAGATATGTCTTGTCTAGGAAGAAAGGCGTGATTGTTCCATTGAACGACTGTGCCGCGACCCAGAGGCCCCCGCCGCCGTAGTCTAGTAGTACCGGTGAGGAGGCGAGATTCCCGGGTAGCCCGGCGCTCCACAAGACGCTTCCGTTCGCTCCGTTGAGGACGTAGAGCGTCGCCCCCGCGCAGACTGCGAGGTCCGGCGTCCCATCTCCTGAGATGTCCCCAACCGCGGGTGAGGAGTAGATGACCTCGGCCCCAAGTGACCTCTCCCAGAGCCTCTGTGAGGTCAGGTTCGTGTTGTTCCACTGGTACGCCGACCCGTTCCACTCGAGAATGGGCTCGTAGCAGGTGACCGTTCCCTGCGCCGAGACCACGACTAGCTCCTGCCTCCCATTGTCGTTGAAGTCGGTGAGCGTCGGCGCCGCGAGGAGCGTTCCGGTCAGGGGTGCCTGCCACATAAAGACCCCCGTCGCGGCCTCCGCAACGACTGCCTGGCCCCCGTCAATGAAGGCGATGTGGAGGGTTCTCCGTCCATAATCTGGGGTTGCGTTGAGCATAATGTTGGCGGTGAAGTTGCCGATAGTCATTGTGTGGGACTCGACCGACGTGTCGGTGCTCCAGAGCAGCAGGGGGTCGGTCAGCTTCCGCGCGAACGAGCCCGCGTTGGATGTGTGGGATGGGTCCCTCATAAACATCGGCCATGGGTTGTTGCGGATGGCGCGACAAGTAGGCTCCGTGTCCTGGGAATCTCCCACGGCTCTGTCGGAAGAGGACGGGGAGCCAGCCGGAATCGTCTGGAGGGATGGGAGAAGCAGAATCGCGATGAGGACCGCTGGTAGCCATCCGGACAGGCGATGGCGGCGCCTCTTCTGGAACGCTCTCTCCGGACGCTGCCCGGGGACAGTGCTGCGCTCAGGCCTGGGGCTGGTCATGAATCTACAATGCAAGAGCCAATATAATAATATCTTTCTCCCTCCCAGTGCGCCTCGCCATCTCAGGCGTTTCAGGAGGCCCCACTGCGAAGTTGGCCGCGCCATGGGCCCCGGATGCGGAGGCCTCGCGAGCAGCAGAGGCCCGGGAGCGCTCCATCTTGTTGGTACCTACCACGCGCTCTTAATAAACAGGCTGTGAGTTTTTTTCTGATGGTGAAAGGAAAGGGTGGGTTGAATGGACGGCAAAGTGAAGGCAGCCGTGATGCTTTTCGCCTTTGCGCTCTCGAACGTTTGGGCCGCCGCTGGAGCGGCGGGAGTTACGGGCAGTATCCCAGAAACGGGTCAGACCGAGGGAGATGGGGCCGGGCCGCCCTCAGGCGAGCCATCAGGCGAAATCGGGGGCGCGGTTTCCTCTCGCACAGTCATCACGTTTCCATTCTCGGGGGGCTCCGACACTTCATTCAGGATATCCGCTCCAGTGCCGGCGAGGGTTCTCAAAGCCTCGCTCGAGCTCGAGGGCCGCTCCGCCCTGCCTCCCCCGAGCGACCGGAGGACGAATCCCTCCGGAGCGGGCAACAGGGCCTACGAAGGGGCGACGAAGGAGGCCTCGCCGAAGAGTCCCCCGTCATCGTTCCAGTCCCAGGTGATTCCACAGGCGGCCTGCGCCGACCTCTCTTACGAGGACGGCGTCGGCCACACCACCATCACTTATGGCCCCGGCAGCCCCTACCAGCTCTTCAGATTCAAAATCACGGAGGCGAGTGTTTCGGGGCTCAGGGTGAGGTGGGTTGGCACAGGCTTCGACCTCCTTCTGGACTGGACCGAGGCCTCCGTCTATCTCTACCGCTCAGGCTCGTGGGAGTGCGTCGGGAGCGTGGAATACGAGGGCGCGGACTTTGAGTACCACTCCGTCTCGCGTGCGATTCAGGCCGGTGCCCAGGGATGCGTCGACAGCGAGGGAATGGTCAATATTCTCGTGATGGGACCTTATGGGTTGATATATTGTGGAGTGGAGACGGAGCTCGTCGAGCTCACCGTGACCGGCTCCTCCCCCGTCTGGCCCACAGACCTCTCGGTAGATATAGGCGCCGATGGAATTGTCGAGTACCAAATGGCGGGCGAGCTCAGAGGCACCGTGGTCATCGGTGACGATTTCCTCAGGCCTCCGGCCCAGGCTCTGATCGACTCCTTTGCGGGCTCCGGGATGGTGGCCGAGGTGGTCCTGTGCATGGCCTCGAAGACAGGTGGCGTGGTCGCGGTGAACCGCGCGGAGTTCGACTTCGATCGGCCGCCGGAGTTCCGGCCCGTCCCTCCCGGCGCGGTGTGCTTCGACGAGGACACCGACGCCCCGGCGCTCCTCGACCTTGACGACTACGCCACCGACGACCGCGACAAGCGGCTGGGGTACGAGCTCGTCGTCTCGCCCGAGGACGGGAGGATAACGGCCGAGCTCGGCGCCGACGGCCACACGCTCGACTTTCGCTCGCCCTACTTGAACTGGTTCGGAACAAGGGAGTTCGCGGTCAGGGCGACGGATTCATCGGGACTCACAGCGGTCCTGTTCTTCAACGCCACCGTCCTACCCGTGAACGACCCTCCGACGGTATCCAATATCAGGGATCAGATCGCACCCGAGGACCTCCAGTTCTCCCTCGCGGTCCGGGCCCACGACGTCGACGACCCGAGCTACAACCTGAGCTTCTCCGACGACTCGCCCCTATTCGACATCGACCCCGTCTCTGGCGCCATCGTGTTCACACCGACGAATGAGCAGGTGGGAAGGTATCTTGTCACGATATCCGTGGAGGACACGAAGGGCGCCTCCTCGAGCGCTTCCTTCAACCTCACCGTGGAGAACCGCAACGACCCCCCAGAGCTCGAGTGCCCCGAGCGTCTGGAGGCCCTCGAGGACGAGCTTTTCGAGTACCGGATCGTCGCTGAGGACATTGACGCCGGAGACTCGCTGAGCTACTCTGTGGAGAGCGACATCGAGGGCCTCTCGGCCGACCCCGCGACGGGCGAGCTCAGCTTCTTTTTCGAGAACTCCCACGTCGGAGAGCACATTCTTAAGTTCTCCGTCTCGGACAGCGTGGGTGAGCTCGCCACCCGTCCCTGCCTGCTCGTCGTCCAAAACGTTAACGACCCGCCGGTCGTCGAGGACGGCCGGGAGCTGACGGTCAAGCAGGGGGAGGAGGTGGAGTACGTGCTTGAGGCGTACGACGTCGACCCCGGTGACTCCCTGACCTTCTCCACGACCTCCAGACTCGTCGAGCTGGACTCCTCAACGGGGGTTCTGAGGTGGGTTCCGGGCAACGAGGACGTCGGAATTCACAGGGTCCGAGTTCTGGTGCGCGACAGGGAGGGAGCCGAGGCCTCGGGCACGCTGACGATAGTTGTCGAGAACGTGAACGACCCACCAGTGAGCGTCACCATCGTGGCTCCGGGCAATGAGAGCCGTTTCATGGAGGGCGATAGAATCACCTTCATCGGGAGCGCGGTCGACCCCGATGCCGGGGACGTCTTGACCTACACATGGAGGGAGGGAAGAACCGTTCTCGGGCGCGGAGCCTCGATGGAGGCTAGGCTCGGGCCCGGCAAACACTTAATAGTTCTCGAGGTGTCTGACGGGGAGCTCGCGGCGACGGCGTCCGTCACCGTGAGCGTAGAACGGGCATCGAATTCCGGCGGGCTTCGTGATGTGCTCTCTGGATTCTGGCCGACCCTCCTTTTTGCTGCCGCGGGGAGTGCCCTAGCGGTTTGTGCAGCGGCGCTCGCGGTGCGCAGGAAGCGTAGAGGCGGAGCCAGGGAAGGCGCGTCGCAACTCCCTGCGCACTCACGCGATTCGCTCCCGCTCACGCCGTCGGCGGAGTCATCCGGCGCGCCTAGGGCCAACGAGGCGGGGGCCGACATGCCGCCCCCATCAGCCACCAGCCCTTCGCACCTTCCGCAAGACCCCGCTCTCAGGCCGCTCCATTCGCTCTCACCACCCACGGGTCCGGCCACCGCACTTCCCACTTCCCCCACCCAAGCGAATGACTTTCACCTAATCCAGAGCCCCGTGGCTCCTCCCGTCACCTCCCCCTGCGCGTATCCCCCATTTCCACCCGCAGCATCGGCGTCCCCAACAGTCCCATTCCATCCGGGCAGCGCGGCCGGGGGGCGGCTCGGGGAAGTCAACGCTTTGCAGCCTGCGAGTGCAAGGAGTTACCCATTGATTGCCAACGGCGGCTCCGGATATTCTGCCGGCGGGAGGGAATCGGGTCGGGACCCGCCCGAGGCGGAGCCCGTGCCGGAACCCGCGCCGGATGGAGAGAATGGGGAGGGAATTCCCGTCGGTTTCTTCAGGAACCTCAGGCCGCTGGAGGACGGCGCCGTCACGAAGGACGCTATGAGGGCCGCGATTCTCGATGCCAGAGAGGCGATTCGCGCTGGGAAGGCCGCCGGTCTCGAGCTCCGGGAGTGCGAGAGGCTTCTGGCGGAGGCAATGGCCGCCTCATACAGAATGGACTACAACAGGGCGCGAAACCTCGCTAAAAAGGCGGAGGCGGTTGCGCTCTCACTTCTCGAGCGGATCTCCGCTGGAGAGTAGAATTTGCGGGGGCCATAAATTAATTGAGCCGCGGTGAATTCAGGGCGGAGGGGAGGAGGGGGCGATGGTGCGCGCGCGTTTTCAGTTAAAAGAGGGGGGCGGGAGCGGCAGGCCCGCAGGGTCTCCTCCCCCACCCTCCCAGCGAGCCACGGTGGCCGGGAAGCCAAGTGGCCCCGGACATTCAGAGCCACAGCCCTCCAGAGTGTCTCCCTTGAACCGGGGGCCTCAGCGCCGGGAGGAATCAGGGGGTCCGAGAGTCGATAGAGAGCGCCGCTTTCATCCGGGCGAGGGTTCACGTCAGATGGGAGTCGAGAAAGAGAGGGAGTCGGGCACCCTGCCCGGAGACCGCCGGTACCGCTTCCACCTCCCGATGCTCCTCCTCTGGCTGTTCCTCGGAACATTGATCGCCTTCACGAGCGTGCTGGCGCTACAGCTCGGCGTCGAGGCCCTCTACCTTTTGGTCACCGGTTGGATAATCGCACCATTCTTTCTTCACTGGCTATACAGAAAGCTCAAGAGGAGGTCCGGGAGATAGTCAGAGACCTGCTCAGAGAGGCGGCGCTCTCCATTACCCTGCGGCCATTGCTCAGTGGGACCCGGTGCGAGAATCGCAGTGCCAGAATCGAGTTCTCGAGAGGAGTCCGAGGGTGCGATGGGGCTGATGCCCCGCTCAGCCCTCTGCCATGAACTCAATGAATTCTTCTTTAGACCTCGGCTCTAGAACGTAATTGGTCCTGCGCTCCTGACCTAGCGAGGAGGTTGGCCTCGGGCCGTAGTCGTGGCCCGGGTAGACCTCGACCTCGTCCGGCAGCTTGAGAAGCTTCCCGAACAGGCTGTCGTAGAGTGCCCCAGAGTCACCCCCGGGGATGTCCGTCCTTCCGCACTCGCCGACGAACAGCGTGTCGCCGGTGAAAAGCTTTCCGTCGATGAGGTAACAGACGCTGTCGCGTGAGTGGCCGGGGGTGTGGATGACCCTGATTCTTAGTCCCCCGACCTCGAGCGCACTCCCATCATCGAGCGCGAGGTCCTTTTTTATACCAGCGCCCCTGTGCGCGCCAACCCTCGCTCCCGTCTCCGCGAGCAGCTGCTTGAGTCCTGAGGTATGGTCGGGGTGGGAGTGGGTGATGAGGACGAGTTCGATTCTAAGCCCCTCGCTTTCGACCATGCGCATGACCTTCGAGAGGGTCCCGGCAGTAGGGTCAATCACGACCCCCCGGCCCGAGTCCTCGTCCGCAATGAGATACGTAAAATTGGCCATGACGCCCTCCTTGAACTGTCTGAGGAGCATGGTCGATGAATTAAGAGTGACGGTTAATATTTTTTATGCATGCATGTCCATCCGGCCGAAGCTGAGGCCGGTCCCGATAGCCTCCCGTGGGCGGCGGTTCCCCTGTGCCGCAGCGCCCCTCACCGCCCCACCCACCCCCGCCCGCCCCCCCTCCTCCGTCGCAACCCCCCACTCAACGCCTCCCCCTCCCGACCTAATACTTTCCAAACGGCTTAATACGGCTTAATAAAACCAACGGGTTGTGGAATATTATTAAATAATTAAATCATTGTAGAGATATACCGACCAGTAGGGGTGAAATGAATGGCAAGAAGAGCACTCGGCGCCGCCCTCCTGGCATTGATCCAGCTCGGGACATTCCTTTGCGTCCTTCCCGGCCTCACGGACGAGGCGGAGGCTGAGAAGGGGCTGGTCAATGCGTTCACCAATGGAAACAGTGTCCATGAGATGATTCTGGAGGAGCGCGGCGAGAACTGGAGCCTTGCATTCAGGCTTCCAGCCAACGCCACCGTCGTGAATGCCACTTTCAAGGTGACGGGAGAGTTCCTCGAGAGGGTGCGGCACGTCGACCACACAAACGACGCCCCCGAGGGATGGGGCGGGGAGGGAATGAACCAGCCAGAGGCGAACAACACGACCAGCGCAGACAACGGTGAGAACCTCGTCCTGCACCTATCCCAGCTCGGGCCCCTCTTGCCGCGCGTGACCTTCGGCGCCGGCAGCAACCCCACTGGCATCGCGGTCGGTGACATCGACTCGGACAACAAGAACGAGGTGGTGGTCTGCAACCAGGGCAGCAACAACATCACCGTCTACGACACAGGCTCCAAGGGCCTGACCTATAAGGCCACATACTCCACCAGCTCCGGCCCTTGGGACGTCGCCATAGGCGACCTGAACAACGACGGCAGGAAGGACGTGGTGGTATCCTGTGGGAACAACGCCATCTGCTACATCGATGTGTTCCTGCAGAAGAGCGATGGAACGCTTAGCTCCAAGGCATCGTACCAGGCGAGCACCTCGAACTCGAAGGTCTACTTCGTAGACGTCGGTGACGTCAACTCCGACGGCCTCGACGACGTCGTCACTGTGGACCAGAGCAACAACTACCTGAAGGTGTTCCTGCAGAATTCGACCACGGGGACTCTGGACAGCGCGAAGGACTACACAATAAGCAACGGCGGGAGCGGAATTGCCATTGGAAACGCGTTGATGAGCAGCAGTGGGAACGAGGTCGCGGTTTACTACGAGCCCCTTCAGTACTACAATTATTATATTAATCCCACGCTGGCTGTCTACAAACAGACCAACGGCTCACTTGTTAACTACAAGACCTTCACGATGAGCACGTGGGTCTACTACTATGGCAAGGTGGGGACGCCGCGCCCGGTTGCAATCGGGGACGTGAGCGGAGACGGGAGGTCCGACGTGATTGTGACTTGGGGAGACTACTACGGCTCCTGCCATATGTTTGTGTATTTACAGGACAGCAATGGGGAGCTAACGTCCTACACTGACTACACCTCTAGTGTCACCTCCCCGAGGGACATCGCGATTGGAGACATCACTGGGAACGGAAAGAACGAGCTTCTCCTCGTCAATGTGGACAGCAACAACTTTGTCGTCTTCAACCAGACCGCTCAGGGCAAGCTCAACCAGCTCAGGAGCTATCAGGCATCAGGAACGGGGCCGACCGGAATAGCGATCGGCGACGTCAACGACGATGGCAAGAACGACGTCGTCGTTGCTGAGAGGAGCGCGGGCAATGTCGGAGTGTACTACCAGCCCGCCTGGTTCAACGGCTCCTTCCTGTCGAAGAGGCTGACGGGCCCGAAGCCCAACGACTACGCCGTCATCCTTGGCGCGAGGGTCTACTGGAACGTGACCAACAACGGAGAGCAGTCCACAGTCCTGATATCCAACGACGACGGTCGAACATGGGAGAATATAAACAACAAAAAGGGGCAGTGGATTAAATTCAACACCACTGGCTCCGCCCTCAGGTACTGGATATGGCTGAACTCGTCTAGGGGCCACGTAACCCCAAAATTCCACGACATCTCAATAGACTATAGATACGGGGCCGACCCCAAGGACATCCAGATCGACATCTGCAACGACCAAGAGAACTACGAGTACATCCACAACGGGTTCCTGAACGGCTCGGAGTGGGTCAACGATTTCTCAGCGACCCTGAACCGTTACATCCAGGAGAATCAGGACCTGAAGGACAGCTATGGGTACATCACCATTCCGATCTACTTCAGATGGGGAGGGATGGGCAAGCTGACCTTCAGCGACATCCAGATAAGGTATAACAGGCCCTCCTCCAGACCCACGCTGCTGGAGCCTCTCGACGGGCAATACGTCGGCTCCATACCCGTGCTCAGGCTCGTGTGCACAGACCCCGACGAGGACATGCTCCTTTACCGCGTTGAGATATCCGAGAAGCGAGACTTCTCGACTATGGAGCGGGTTCTCGACATGACCTCGAGCACCGTTGGGTGGACAAACGCCAGCTACAGATCCGGCGAGGTGGCGGAGTTCGAAACGCCCCCGCACATGATGTTCCCGAGCGGCAAGAGCTACTACTGGAGGGCCAAGGTGTTCGACGGGACGGTCTGGTCCGAGTACTCCCGGGTGGGGAACTTCAGCATAGACAGCGAGGCGCCGCTAGCGATGGCGGTCTCCCCGCAGTACACGAAGGACAATCAATTCGAGGTGAGGTGGGAGGGCAGCGACCCGATGCCGGGCTCTGGGCTGGCCGAGGCCCCGTTCGATGTGCAGTACAGAATCGACGACGGGGAGTGGACCGACTGGAAGGTGAGGACCGCAGAGACCTCGGCGATATTCACGGGGGAGCCGGGGCACACCTACTACTTCAGGGCCAGGGCAATCGACGTGGCGGGGAACAGGAAGATATACAGCGGTGGGAACGGGGACACGAGCACCACGATAGATCCCAACCCGCCATCCTCGAGGGTGGAGCCGCTGCCGGAGTACATCTCAAGCACGAGTTTCACGGTGGGCTGGACGGGGACGGACGGCGCGGGCGGGAGCGGTATAGAGAGCTTCGACGTTCAGGTGAGGGACGGGAACGGCCCATGGATGGATTGGCTGCTCGGGACCTCGAGCCTGAGCGCGGACTACGTGGGTGTTAATGGACACGTCTACTACTTCCGGTGCAGGGCGCGCGACAGGGCCGGCAATTTGGAGGACTATCCGGACGCTGCTGGCGATACACGGACGGAGATCGACACCACCCCGCCCATGGGCAGCGTGGAGGATGAGGGTGCGGAGACGCCGAGCGCCGTGAGCCTGAGGGCAAGAATGAAGTTCTCCGACCCGGAGAGTGGAATCTCGCGTTACGAGTACCGGGTTTCCACTTCTGTCGATGGTCCGGAGATTGTTCCCCCGACCGCCACGACCGAGACCGAGGTCGAGATCGCGGGGCTCAATCTCTCCGTGGGCGGGATGTACTTCATAGGCGCGAGGGCGAGGAACGGGGCGGGGCTGTGGAGCGCGTGGGTCTGGAGCGACGGGATAATAGTCAGCGCCGCCGGCATAACGGCCAGCCTCAGCTACCCTGAGGGCGTGCAGAACGCTCGCGAGATACTCGTCGAGCTCGGCGGGAGCGAGGCGAGCGGGGCGAGAATTGTCGATGGCGACCTCGAGGTCAGGAGCGCTCCGTACTATAGGGGCGAGCTTGGGAGCTGGGGGAGCTGGAGCGAGGTCGGGACGGACGGGGGGGACCTGGGCAGCGTGGTCTATGTCGGCGAGAGAGGGATGGTATACGAGTTCCGCTATAGAATTCGGAGCGAGTATGGGGTGTGGAGCTCATTCGTCGTCGGAGACCATCGAATTCGGATAAACGCACCCCCCGTTGTGGTGCTTGGGCCGGACCTGAGCTGCGAGGCCGGCAAGAGCCTCGCGCTGGATGGAACGCGGTGCTGGGACCCCGACGGGGACGGAATCGTTGCCTGGCTCTGGGACTTCGGCGACGGTAGAAACTCGACCGAGGCGACGGTGAAGCACAGGTGGAGCAAGCCCGGGAGCTACACGGTCACACTGACCGTGAGCGACGGGAACCTGACCGCCACGGACTCCATATCGGTGGTGGTGCGCGAGAGGGCGAGCGTGACGACGCCCGGCTTCGAGGGAACCGCCCTGCTGGCGGCCGCGGCCCTCCTCCTCGGGCTCTGGAAGAGACGTAAGTAGGGCGCCCGCGAATGGCTGGCGAAGCCCATGAAGGTCCTGATAATGGGTGCCTCGGGCTTCATCGGCTCACACCTGGCATCTCATCTCATCTCCAGGGGCCACGAGGTATGGGGCACTTGGTTCTCAGAGAGGGAGAGAACCGCGCTAGAGGGGATGGGGGGGAGGGTGCGCCTAGTCCGCTGCGACGTCAGGAAAAGAAATGAAGTGGAGAGGGTTCTGAGAAGGTGCAGGCCGGAGAGGGTCTACCACCTCGCGGCCCAGAGCTTCCCCACGGTCTCGTGGAGGCGCCCCGCGCTCACGATTACGACCAACGTTATAGGCACAATCAACCTTTTCGAGGCCATCAAGGGTCTCGGGCGCGGGGGGCGCGAGCTGAATGCCCGCGTTTTGATCGCGGGTTCAAGCGCGGTCTATGGGCTGGTCAATGAGGACGAGGTACCGGTCAGGGAGGACCACCCCCTCAGGCCCCTCCACCCCTACGGCGTGAGCAAGGCGGCGCAGGAGATGCTGGGCTATCAGTACTTCAAGAACTTCGGCATCTGGAGCGCCACTGCGAGGATATTCAACACGACGGGCCCGGGCAAGGTGAGCGACGTTTGCGCGGACTTCGCCTCCCAGATCGCGAGAATCGAGGCGGGGCTGCAGAGGGGACCGATGAGGGTGGGGAACCTGTCGGCGCGCCGGGACATCACCGATGTGAGGGACCAGGTCAGGGGTCTGGAGGCGGTGATTGAGAGGGGGGAGCCGGGCGAGGCCTACAACCTCTCGACCGGTCGCGCCGTCCGAATTCGGGATATTCTGGAGCACCTGATCTCACTTTCGACCGTGAAGATAGAGTACCGTGTGGACCCGGCCCTGCTGAGGCCGACGGACGAGCCCGTGATAATGGGCGACAGCTCCAAGGTGAGGAGGGCGACGGGGTGGAGACCCAGGATACCGCTCCGTAAGACCCTACAGGACACGCTCGACTTCTGGAGGAGGAGGGTCGCATCACGAGCCCCCGGCCCCCAGTCCGCCTGACCCGAGCCCGGCGCGCGCCGCGCTGGCTGAGGGGTGGCAATGAGGGTGCCTAAATGGAAGCGCGCAGCCAATCGCGCCGATTGAGGCCGTCCCGGAACCCGTCGCTCCCCGCGGAATTCCGAGCGGCTCAGCGCCGCGCGGGGCGGCCCCCCCTCGCTCCAGCTCGAGCGGGAGGGGCTCGGGCGCGCTCGCCGAAGAGCTCCCTCTCGACGAGCTCGCAGAGGATGTGGCCGAGGGTGATGTGGACCTCCTGAATTCTGGGCGTCTTCAGCGAGGGCACGGTGATGCAGAGCTCGCACTCCCTCCTCATCGGCTCCCCCGCCAGCCCTGTCAGGCCGATGGTCCTCGCCCCCCTCTCCCTCGCCGCCCTTATGCCCTCGAGAACGCTCGGCGAGCGGCCGCTGGTGCTCAGCGCCACTGCAACGTCGCCCTCGCCGACGAGAGCCTCGATCTGGCGCGAAAAGACGTACTTGTAGTCGGAGTCATTGGCGATGGCGGTCAGAGCGGAGGTGTTGACGCTCAGCGCGAGAGCTGGGAGGGCGCGCCTCTCCAGCTGGAACTTACCGACGAGCTCTGCCGCCAAGTGCTGGGCGTCGGCGGCGCTGCCGCCGTTCCCGAAGAAGACCGCCTTCCTACCGGCCCTAAGCGCATCAGCGATGATACCGCCGGCGAGGGCTAGCTTCCCCGCCTCCTCCATCGATAGCTCCATCTTTGTCCTTGCGCTCTCCTCCAGAGCCCTCAGGACCGTCTGGAGAGCGTCGGCGGGGGGCGCGGCCTTCCTCGCCCGCGGCGTCACACCCCTCCTCTTCCTCGAGTTTTTGCACTTCTTTCTATCGACACCCATCTCCGTCACCCGTCTCTCTTACCCCCGGGCCCTCCTCTACCCCGCCTTCCGGCCCGCTATGCGTCCCGCCCCCCGTCGTTTCTTCCCCCTTCCTCCTCGCCCCGCCCTCGTTGTCCCGCAAAGCCCCCGCTCCACCATTTCCATTCTATCTTTCCCGCTCCACCTTTCCTGCCTCCTCTTTCCCCCTCCACCATTTCCATTCTATCTTTCCCGCTCCACCTTTCCCGCTTCCTCTTTCCCCCTCCACCATTTCCATTCTATCTTTCCCGCTCCACCTTTCCCGCTTCCTCTTTCCCCCTCCACCATTTCCATTCTATCTTTCCCCCTCCACCATTTCCATTCTATCTTTCCCGCTCCACCTTTCCCGCTTCCTCTTTCCCCCTCCACCATTTCCATTCTATCTTTCCCGCTCCACCTTTCCTGCCTCCTCTTTCCCCCTCCACCCCCTTTTGTTCCACCAGTTCCCGCTCCAGCGCCGCGTACCTGCCCCCCGGCTTGCGCCGCCGCATCTCTCCCCAGCGCGCGCCGCATCGCGCTGACCGGGCGCCGGCTATCTCCCGGACTCGTTGACCTCCCACGTCCTGAGCCCGTGGGGCTCGAAGCCGAACTCCACGACCTCCCCGCCCGCGCGCTCCAAAGCCTCGGTGACAAGGTGCTTCCGCCTGAAGTCGCAGTACAGGAGCATGTAGCCGCCCCCGCCGGCGCCCAGAATCTTTCCTCCGATCGCGCCCTTTCTCCGGGCGAGCTCGTACATCCTCTCTATCGCTGGGTTTGTGATGCGCCGCGCGAGCTTCTTCTTCTCCAGCCACCCTCTGTGCATGAGCTCTCCGAACTCCTCCAGCCTTCCGGTCAGGAGCGCGTTCTTCATCTCGATGGTCAGTGCCTTCATCCTGTCGAGCGCTTCCATGACGTCTCTTTTCTTCTCCACGTAGGACCTGACCTGGTCCTTGATGATGTTTGCGGATAGGCGAGTCCTGCCAGTGTAGCAGAGGACGAGGTGGTACTCGAGCTCGTTCAGATAGTTCTCTGGGACCTTCAGGGGGTTGACAACGACGCGGTCTGGGTTGAATTCGATGAGGTTGAAGCCGCCGAAGGCGGCGGCGTACTGGTCCTGCATCCCTCCGGGAATTCCGAGCTCCCTCCTCTCGATGTCATAGGCCGTCTCGGCGATCTCATAGTCCGTCATCGGCCTCTTCAGGTAGTGCCTGAGGAGCCCGACGAGCGTAACCGTCATCGTCGAGGAGGAGCCGAGGCCGGAGCCCGGCGGGGCGTCGCTGTGCAGGAATAGCCTGAGGCCTCCGCTCACGCCCATCTTCCTCAGCGCCGCCTTAACGAGGTCGAGCTCGCCGTTGTAGATGAGGTCGGAGGGCGTGTCGTAGCTCGCCACGACGTTGTAGTCCAGCGACCTGACCTCGACGCCCCTCCTCTTTGCGGGAATCAGGGTGCCGTAGGCGTACTTGTTGATGCTCGTGCTGAGCACCACCCCGCCCCTCTCCTGCGGGTAGGGCGGAACGTCGGTCCCGCCGCCGCAGAAGCTGATTCTCAGCGGCGCCCGGCTCCTGATGAGCAAGCCAACACCGGCGGGGGGAACGGGCCGGGCGGCTAAAAAGGTTTCCGGGGGCGCAGCCGCGGCCGCGGCCGCGCGCTTTCGGCCAGAATGGACGCGCGCCCCGCCGCTCCAGAGAGCAGCGCGAGCGTGGTGGAAGCGGCTCCCGGCCCGTTTCGCTGGGGCTTCAATCTGGCCCGATGGGCCCCAGAGTAAGGCTGATGGTGTCTCAATCGTGCTGGACGGACTTTCTGCCGAGGCCGATGGGGCCTCAATCGGGCCCGATGGTCACAAGAAGAGGGTCGATGGGGCATCAATCGAATCCGATGGGCCCTAGAGCGGGGGCCAATGGTGCCTCAATCGTGGCGGAGGGACTTTCCGCCTGGGTCGATGGGGGCTCAATCATTGTGGAGGGGCTTCCCTTAGGGGCCAATGGGGCTTCAATCGTTGCACACGGGCTCTCTGCGGGGGCCAATGGTGCCTCGATCGTTGCGGAGGAGCTTCCCGGCGGGACCGAGGGTGCTTTAATAGTGGTGGATGGGCTGCTCGCCGGGGTCGATGGGGGCTCAATCATTGTGGAGGGGCTTCCCTTAGGGGCCAATGGGGCTTCAATCGTGGCGGATAGGCTTCCCGTCGAGGTCGATGGGGCTTCAATCGTGGCGGATAGGCTTCCCGTCGAGGTCGATGGGGCTTCAATCGAACCCGACGGGCGCCAGAGCGGGGTCGATGGTCCTCTGGTCGGGGTCGGCGGGCCGCCGGTCGGGGCCGATGAACCTCACGTCGGCGCCGGCCCGGTCCCCTCCGAATTCCGGGGGCGGGCCTGCGGGGTGTCCCGGCGGCGGCTCATGGAAGCGAGCGCGCGGGTCTGGCGCTCAGGGGACCGCGGGCGCCTTCCGCAACTTTCCCTCGGTGGCGGGCTCCAGCTCCATCATCTTCGGCGAGCGTGGGCCGTACTTCGCCTCCCAGCGCCTCTTCAGCGCCGCCTCCTTCCTCCGGAGCTCGCGCATGGCGGCGTTGACCCTCTGGGTCGCGGCCTTGAGCTCCGCCTTCAATTTCTCCTGCTCCTGGTTCTCCCTCTCGAAGGCCGCGATGTCCCTCTCGAAAACATCGAGCTCGTCCTTCAGGTCGGGGAAGTCCTGGAGGTTCCTTCTCGTGGCGAGCAGGTAGTGCCGCCACCTCATGATACAAGCGCTCGTGGCCTTGCTCTTCTCCGGCATCCGGTCACCGGGAGGGAAATCGACCCTCGGGATTATTACTCTTCCGGCCGCGTGGGAATTCCGCCGGGTTCCCGTTTGCACGGCGCGCAGCGCCCGTGCGCGGGTTCTCGCGGGAAGCGAGCCAAATCCCCGTGCGTCCCGCGGGCGCCCAGCCAGCGCCTCGCGCGGGCGCGCCCCGGGAGCCCAGGATGCAGAATATTTATATTCGATAAAACATAGGGAAAAGCGCCGATGACGCCCTTCTCGCTCCCCCCGCATCCAGCCCCCTCAAACATCCGGGCCATCCACTGCCCCGTCTACCAGACCAGCGGGGTGGAGAGCGTCCTTTTCTGGATGCTGGTCATAATGGCGATAATACTCGGGGCGGGGCTGGTGATCTACTTCTTCTACATCCGCTACACCTCCGAGATGGACCGGCGGGCGGCGAGGGCGGTGATTGAGGCCCGGAGAAGGGCGGCCCAGAGGGCCCGCGTGCCCCCGGTGCCCCCGGCCTACGACTCCTACCAGCCCTACCAGTCCTACCGCACCCCCTCCTACCCACCGGCCTACCGCGAGCCCTCCGTTGAAGTCGTCTCCGAGCCCTCCGGGGCGCCGGCGGCGTCCTACGACAGGGAGCTCGGGATGATCGACCGAATTCTCCACGAGGAGGACCGCAAGCTCCTGCGCGAGGAGGCCCTTGAGCCAGAAACCGGGCCGACTGGGGAGGAGGTCCTCTTTGTCGAGGACGAGCCTGAGGTTCTCGAGATGGAGCCCCCGCCCCGGGCCGTCTACGAGGAGGGCCCGCTGGCTGAGGTGATCGGGACCAGTAGAGGTGCTGGAGGGGCCGCCGTGAGTGGAGCGGCCGCGCCGCCCGCGCCCCGCGGGCCCGCGTGGAGGGAGGGAAGGCCAGCCTTCGGCACACCCCTCCAGCAGCCGGACGTGGCGCCACCGGCGGTCCCGCCGCCCGAGGAGCCCGCGCCTGAGAAGGACTTCGTCCAGGGTCCTCTGGCCCTCGTTCTCCTGCAGAAGGACATCGAGCGAACCATTTCCAAAAAGGCTCCGCAGCCATCGATTCCCCCGACGCCGAGGCAGGGGAAGCCAGAGGTCAGGCCACCACCGCCCGAGCCCCCGAAAGCCCGGGGCGTGGACATGGACGCCCTGACCTCCCAGCTCAAAGCCCTCCAGGAGAAGAAGAGGGAGGAGTTGAGGAGGGCGGAGGAGGAGAGGCGGAAGGCGGAGGAGAGGAGAAAGGAGGAGGAGAGGAGAAGGGAAGAAGAGAGGCGGCGCAGGGAGGAGGAGGCGAGGAAGAGGGAGGCGGCGGAGGCCGCAGGTGCCGCGGGAGCGAGGTCGCAGGTCACGGAGGGGGAGCTCCCAGTCTCGCGCGCCCAGGAGGCGGTCCCCAGCGAGGAGGAGAGGCGCCGCCGGGAGGAGGAGAGGCGGAGGGAGGAGAGGAAGAGGCGGTGGGAGGAGATACAGCGCAGACACGAGGCCGAGACGGTTGACGATGTTCTGAGGAGAATTGGAATTCGCTAGGCCTCCCGCTAGGTCCCCCCACGACCTGAAGGCCCAAGCCCCCTTTCGACACCGCCGATTCCGCCGCGCCGCAGCATCTCCCTCCCAGATTGTCCATTGTCCAGTGTTGCTTCCCGTCAGCCTCCCGCCCCCCCCCCCCCCGGGCCGGGAGCGAGCACCCTCCTCCGTCCCCTCCCCGGGGCCCGCCGCCCCTGCCGCCGACGCCATGGTAAGCCCTCAGGAAGTCGTCCCAGAGGTGGGAGGCGCTGAGTGCCAGGGAGGTGTACGAGGATTTGTAGCCGGACGGGTTTCTTGGGAAGAAAATCGAGATGCCGCGCGAGTTCGGCCTCTGCGCCCCCGAAATGCTGAGCGCCACCGCCGAGTCAATGGCTGAAATGAGGGCATCAGCGCTCGCGTTCAACGAGTCGCTCGAGCTTCTTGAGCGCAGCTCCCTGACGAAGTGGTGGAGGTCCATGTAGTCCGGCTTTCCATAGGGCTCCACCCTCATCCTGGCCTCTGCGATGGCCGGGCTCAGGGGGCTCAGACTGCCCATGAGCACTCGCGAGAGGTTGTCCAGCCTGAGAGCCACCTCCTCCAGCGCGTCCGCCCCGACCGCTGAAATCGTGAAGGTCTCGTTGTCCTCGGGCCAGGGCTTTCCGTCGGTGTAGGCTTCAGCGAAGGTCCTGACGGCCTCGACCGCGAGCTCCCCGGCATCCATGGAGGGGCGGGCTCCCAGCTTCTTAAGTAGCTCGTCGTAGCTCTGGCCAGTGCTGGGGTCGATGTCCTCCGAGCCCACGATGTACTGTACACTGCCCCTCAGGGGCCACCCGGTCTCGAGCATCGCCCAGTAGCAGACGTCGAGGTGGAGGACATCCAGAGGGGCTCCCCTCACCTCGGCGAAGGCGCGCACCGCGGAGGCGACGCCCTCTGTAGAAATTCTTGAGTTGCCGTCGGAGAAGTCCTGCAGGATGCCCGGCCACCCATCGCCGTGCCCCCCGATTACCAGCATATAGTTTTTGGCGGGGAAGTGCTCGAGGCCCCAGAGGAGGAAGTCCTGGAGGGTCTGCTCCGACCCCGTGTTGACCTCGCCCAGGCTCTGAAGGAGCCTCGAGCCGATGGACCCCATCTCGCCGTCCCGCTCGATGCGGTACCTGCGCGCCTCGCTCCAGTCCCCGCTCGAGGCGTCGTAGTTGGGGTGGCGGTCTAGCTGTGCGACGACGCTGATATTCGCGTCCGAGCCAACGCTCTCCATCTCGTTTATGTCCTCAATCAAGTAGGGCTCGAGGTCGCTGTCTGCACACATGTAGACGAGGACCGTCCAGAGCGCCGTCCTCCTCAGCGCCCTCACGGTCCAGCTGCGCGACGCGGTGTCGGCGCCGTCGGAGAGCTCGGCGCGGACGGTGTGGTTTCCCAGAGCGTTGTATCCAGGCACATAGTCGAAGCTCCAGCCGTAGGCCGTTGGGTCGCTCGCGTTGTCCACGAACCACCTGACGCTCAGGGGGTCGCCGTCCTCGTCCCACCCCCACACCGACAGCCGGAGGGGCTCGTACTCCCCCGTGGCGACCTCCTCCACCTCAGGCTTCACCTGTGAAATCACTGGGGGGCGGTTCAGGTTGTCAACAGTGACCCTCCACTCGACGCCGGTCTCAAGGAGGCCATCGGAGGCGCTGGCGCGGACGGTGTGGCCCCCGTGGGAGTAGTAGTCGGTTGTATACAGCCACCTCTCACCGGTCCCAGCCACCGCTCCGTCAAGGTACCAGACCACGCTCACCGGGTCTCCGTCGTCGTCCACGGCCTCCAGCGAGAACTCGACGCTCTCCAGCTCCCTGATTTTGACCCCCCCCTCCGGCGACCTCCACACCACCCTCGGGGCCCTGTTCACATCCAGCACCGTGATGCTCCAGACGGCCTCGCAGAGGGCGCTCCCGTCCGAGGCGACGACCCTGACCCGGTGCTCCCCGGCCATGGTGTAGTCGGTCTCGAACCTGAACGATGAGCGGCCCTGGCCGATGTGAACTTCATCGGCGAACCAGCTGAGCACGACCGGGTCTCCGTCGGCGTCGGCGACCTCGACCGCGAGCTCGAGGGCGTAGCCCTCGCTCACGGTGAGGCTGCCGGCGGGGGGGTCGGTCCGAATGAAGGTCGGGGGGTGGTTCACCCTCATTACTGTGACATTCCACTCGTGCCGCGCGGTCAGGTAACCGTCAGAGATAACGGCGGTGACCGTGTGCTCGCCGACGGCCCTGCCGGGATGGTAGACGAAGACGAAGGGCGGGGCCGAGGTACAGTTCAGAACACCGTCGATGTACCAGCTGCACCTCAGTCGGCCGCCGTCGGGGTCCTTGGCGACGACCCGGAATGTGACACAGCCCCCCTCGGGCAGTGCGGGGCTCCCGGAGGGCTCGAAGCTCTCGACGACAGGAGGGTGGTTGAGGCTTGGGCCGGTGCAGCCCGAGAGCAGAACCGCAAATGCCGCAACTGCAGCGAGGGCCGCCGCCCGCCGGGTCATCAGGGGTTAAAAATGAGGGTGGGTCTATATATAGAGTTTGGTCGGCGCGGCGGAGCGCGGGATAAAATGGGTAAAGGGCGGAGGTGGCGGGACGTGGACACGCCCGGCCGCGGGACCTCTGAGGCCCTGAGGCTCTGGGAGGCCGGAGCGCAACGCCATGTGGGATCGAAAATGGGCATTACCCGCGCGAAGACACGACGCGCATCCTCCGGTGTTGGTCTGGAGGATTGATAGAGCCGGTGAATTGGCTGTGTGAGGGAAAGACAGTCCTCCGCTCATCGAGGGGACAAAGGAGGAAAAGAAAAGGAAAAAAGGGGGGAGGAAGGGCCTACTCAGCCCTTCCTGCGCCTCAGCAGCACCGCCGCAATGGCTATCGCCGCGGCCAGGGCCACGACCTCGAAGCCCGGCGTGTACTTCAGGCTGCACTTGGCCTCCGAGGTCGCGGGCGCGCCCACGTCCCCTGTCAGGGTGACCACGGCCTTGTGGTCGCCCTCTCCCTTGACCTTCCAGGTGTAGGTCTTGGTCGCGCTCGCCCCCGGCGCTACCGTCACGTCCTCCCTGGCGATCTGTTTTGTCTTCTCCATTATCAAGACGGTGACGGTCCCGGAGAGCTCGCCGGTGTTCTGGAGCACAAGGGTGAGCGTGTAGCTCTGGGTGCTGTCCCTGGGCTGGTCGGTCTTGGACTTGGGCTTGACGGTGAAGCTCGATATCTTTATTGCGGCGGGGTTCAGCCTCCTCCCGACGTTCTTGGTCACATTCGCCTGAGCGTCCAGCGCCTTCGCGAAAAAGGTGTGGTTGGCGTCGGGGTCGCCGGTTATCGTCACGTTGACCATAACTTCCTGCGAGGACCCCACCGTCAGGTTGAACGGCTCGCTGGCGCCGAGCTTGGTCGTGTTGTCGTAGAACTCAACAACCATCTCCACAGCGTCGGCGGTGCCGACGTTCTTGACAGTTGCCCGGAGCTGGACCGTGTCGCCGATTCTGATTCCATCCGGCACCGTGAAGTCCAGAATCTGCATCCTGGGCACTCGGTCGAGAACGGTTACCGTCGCGGTGGCCTCAGCCTCACCGGCCCTTGCCTTAATCACCCTCTCCATGTCCCCCGTTGTCGGTGAGAGAGTGATGGTGAAGGTCACCTCCTTCGTGGCTCCCCTAGTCACATCGACCTCGCCCACGCTCCCGGCGCTCGTCTCGCCCTCGAAGAACTCAACGGTCAGGTTGAGGGCGTCCGCGGTGCCGTTGTTGAAAAGGGTGGCCGTGACCGTCACATTCTCCCCCTCGAGCGCCTGCGCCGGACTCACGGAGATGTCTTGGATGGTCACATTTGCTTTGGGAGTAGCGAGGGTGATGTTTGTCTCGGCCCAGACCTCGCTGCTGCGGAAGTCATGCATGGCCGCTCCAATCTGGTACTCGCCATCCGTCAGCTCGGAGAAGTTGGTCTCGAACGTCCGCTCGACCGAGGCTCCGGCCATCACCTCCGTCCCGATAGACCCGAGGGTGCCCTCGTCCGTGGAGCTCTTGTAATTAAAGTTGACGCTCGCGGGGCCGTCCTTGTTCCCGTTGTTCGTGAGCTTCACCGTGATGGTGACCGTGTCAACGCCGATGAGCGCGGTGGTCGCGCTCAGCGTCACCTCCGTTATCACGATGTCGCTCGCCAGGAGTCTGTAGTAGCTGGTGGCGACGGTCTGGTTGGCCTCGTCTGTTCCGTTGATGGCGATGACCTCGATTGTGAAGTCGCCGTACTCCGTGGAGCTCCACTGCCAGGTCTGTTCCCTGAACTCGCCGACGTTGAGAGCTCCTACGTGGGTGCTCTCTTTCAAGTTCCCGTTCACGAGCAGCTTCAGGCTGAGGTCCGTGACGCTCTCCTGACCCTCGGCCAGGGAGACATTGGCGGTTATGTTCACGGGCTCGCTCGCGCTCCAAACCGAGGAGTTGTCGTGGCTCCCGTCCGGGTTGGTGAATGTCACGCTGACCACGAAGCTCCCCGCCCTGCCCTCCGCTGCACCGGCGGGCGCGGAGAAAGCGAACGCGCTCATAAGAAAGCCGAGCGCCATCAGCAGGGCAGTGCCTTTCATGCTGGTTTCTCTCATATCGCTCCACTCCCGTTTGTGAATGGTTACTGCCCCCATTTAAATACTGAATATAAATAATTTTCCCGCTTATAATATTATGTATATAAAAAATTGTCCCGGCGGCACCGGACCCTGCGGGCCCTGCCAACGGGCCCCGACCCGCGCAACCTATTTCAGCCCCAAGCGGCATCCACCCGGCGTGAAGCGGGAGGACGTGAGGGTCTGCGTCCTGCGCATCGAGGGCACCAACTGCGAGCAAGAGATGCACGATTGCTTCAAAAGGCTCGGCGCCCGGCCCGAGCTGGTTCACCTGAAGCAGCTGCTGGGGCAGGACGTCTCGACAGAGGAGAAGAGGGACCTGATGGATTACCACTGCCTGATGATTCCGGGGGGCTTCTCCAGCGGCGACTATGTTCGCGCTGGGGCGATTCTGGCGGCAAGGATGAAGAGCGCCCTCCGGTACCGGCTCGTGGAGTTCGTGGAGAGGGGCTACCCCGTCGGGGGCATATGCAACGGCTTTCAGGTGCTGGTCGAGCTGGGGATGCTGCCCGGCTTCGGCTCCGTGATTACCGAGGCCCCCGAGGCCGCGCTTGCGACCAACGAGTCCGGGAGGTTCGAGTGCAGGCCGACATACCTCAGGCACGAGAGTGACGGGAGGTGCGTGTTCACCCGGAGAATTCCGAAGGGGAAGATAGTCCAGATTCCCTGCGCCCACGCCGAGGGCAAGTTTCTCTTCCCGCTGGAGAGGCAGGAGGAGCTGATGGGGAGGCTTGAGGAGGAGGGGCGGGTGGTCTTTAGATACGTGGACCCGGAGGGCAATCCGGCCGGATACCCCTGGAACCCCAACGGCTCGCCGGGCAACATTGCCGGAATATGCAACAGAAAGGGCAATGTATTTGGCATGATGCCTCACCCCGAGAGAGTCTTTTACAGATTCCAGAACCCGGACTGGACCCGCAGGGGCGGGCCGGGGGGCGCGGGCGACGGGAGGGCGATATTCGAATCGGTGCTGGACTATATCTGCACAAATTTCTAAAGAGAGGGCCGGTGAACTCCCTTCAACTCGGCCGTCCATGCCTCCGATTGATGGTGGCGAGAGCCATCGCGGAGGCGAGGGTAGCGGGGGCGAGATACGCTGGTTCGGGAATGAATCTCGGCCCGCGGGGTGTCGCTGCGGGGACGGAGGTCACGGTCACGGCCTCGGACGAGGCGAGTTCTGTGCCATTCTCGTCTCTCAGCGCGATGTAGAATCTATAGGTCCGCTTCTCGGTGGTCGAGAGGCCGGTCACCGTGTAGTTGCACCGGTCGAAGCCCTTGAAGAGCTTCAGGAGTTCCCACGATCCGCCCTGGTCCCAGTATAGCGCCAGCTCACCCCTCTCGGGAAACCTGCCCGTCCAGGAGAGCAATACCCTGCCATCACTGGTCCGGTTCTTCGCGCTCGAGAGGGAGACCCAGTAGACCGGGTTCGGTCCGGGTGGCATCTCCCCCGGGCCCAGAACCGTTATTCGTACGGAGGCCTGCGCCGTGTTCCCATCGGAATCGGTCGCCACGACCGTGATGGTGTGCACACCAGCAGGAAGGGCGACGAGGAGCCTCTGGCCCGTGCCCAGCGCTCCCGAGGCGCTCGACGACCATTTTATCGTTTTGCCGGTGAGGGGCCCGTCGTCGGGGTCGTACGCGAACGCCACGAGCGAAATCAGGTCGCCGGTCTCGAAGGGCCCCGCGGCCGGCTCAGGGCGCTGCAGGAAGACGGCGGGTGGCCTCCCCGGCAGCGAAACGGGGGGAGACTCCGCCCTCACCGTATTGAACCCGTCTGATGCGAGCACCCGGAACTCGCCGGCACCTCCCCGGAGGCCGCTGGTGTTCACGATGAGCGAGGTGCCCTTCAGGCCGCTGGCCAGGGTGAGCCACAGACCCCCGGAAGGGCGCCAGAGAACCGCGAAGGTCAGGTTGTCTCCGTCAGGGTCGCTCGCGCTCCAGGAGATGTTGACGTCCCCCGAAATCGCGCCCGCGGGGCTCAGGACGGTCAGGGTTGGCGGCGATGGGCTTCGATTGATTCGGGATATCTCACTCGCCCCGTCCATCAGAACCACGGCGGAGAGCCCCTCGGGCCAGGCCGCTCTAAAGGCGAAGTACCGACGGCCGCTGCCCAGCTCAAGGGGCTCCAGGGCATAGCTCAACAGGGGCGACCCGGCCGCGTCGAGCATGAGAACGGTGACATTTCCGGGTGGCAGCTGGCCGGGCTCGGGCGGGCGGTTGATGGAGAATAGTGGCTGGAGCCCGCCACCGGGCCCCAGGAATCCTGAGACGAGCAGCGAGCGGTTTTCAGAGCCCCCGCCCTGACGGCCGCCCGGGGCGGTGGTCAGAGCCCTCAGAACCACGGAGTAGTCCTTCAAACGCACCCAGGAAATGTCGCAGTTCACCGGACGCTCCCGGAGGATGTTGTTGAGCATGTGGGCGGGGGTCTCGTAGAACGACATGGGCTCGTGGAGGCTCACATCATACCCGATGATGTCGTGAGTGGTCTCGGAGTGGTCCAGTCCGTAAGAGTGCAGAAGCTCATGGGCGCAGTCGGTCGTCTGGACTTTCCAGTTTGCCGGAATGGGCTCCTCCACCAGCACAGCCGTCCAGGTCTTCCACTCGTAGAGGCCCCGAGTCCCGTCCCAGCCCTGCCCCTCGTTAAGCCAGTCGTAGGGGACGACACCGACATACCGCTCGTAGTCCGAGAGGAGGCAATCGTAGTGGAGAGCGCTCAGCTCCTCGACATGCGCGCTCAGGCCGTTCATCCAGGGGTCCAGAGGGGAGTAACCGAAGGCGGATGTGATGGTCGGGTTGGTCCAGGCCACCGGAAAGACCTTCTCAACGTAAGAGTCCCAGCCGCTTGTGAAATTGATGATCTCCTGGGTCTGGTTGAGGGAGTAGTTGCCGACCCTGATGGGGACATAATATATATTGTACCCGAGCCTCTTGGACGGCAGGACCCTCGTGACCGTGCTGTTAGAGAATCTTTTCAATTCCTGCGTGTGCTGCGTCAGCGGCTCGACGATGGCCTCCACGGTGTGCTTTCCGGCCACGCGATAGAATGAGAACTCTCCGAGCTCACTGTCGAAGTCCGTCGAGGCCCTGCCCGCCGCCAGCTCCCTCGGGCTGAGGCTCCACATGGGTCTCAACAGCGCGGACTGCCTGCAGGATTGGTCGACGCCGTCAACCCGGAGCCTGACCGAGGCGGTGACGTTGGCGACATCGCACTGGTCGGCGGGCCACTCAGGGAAGACGCGAACAACCGTCGGTTTGTGCTGGACGAGGTCACAGCCCTCGACCACCTGTACAGGGACGACCCGCAGTGTGATGTTTGGCATAGTCAGGAAAGAGAAGTTGTAGTCGCTTCCCAGCGCCACGCCAAGGGTGCTCTGGATGCTCTTCGAGACGGTGACGTGGATGCGCTTCCCCTCTGGCAGCTCTCCGGCGGGCTCGAACCTCGCGGTGAACCGGGCCGGGTCGTATGACGTCAGCCCATCAATATCGACGCGCTCCGTTCTTTCTATATTTTTGTAGTAGTAGGCTTTGATGCAGCCCTCCCGGACCGTGCTGGCGTTGGCCGCCATTGAGAACGCGATCGAGATGGATGGTCTGATGGTCTTGGAAAGGTCCGCCGGTAGGTTGATATCCCTGTCGGCCGGGTAGGTCGAGGCCACCCAGAACTTCCCTACGACCTGAACCCTGTGCACCAGGCCGGGAGCGCCTGGGGGGTCGTGGGCAGTGCTGTTGCCGGCGGTGGCCTTGATGTAGTAGACGAGCTCGCCCAGCTCCTTTTGAGCGGGTAGGCTCGCGCGGAAGCTGTACCGGTTTCCGCTCATGCCATCGGGGGACATCGGGACCGTTATGAACTCCGTGTCGAGCACACCGCGGTAAAAGAGCTCGACCGAGGGGGCGGTCTCGGAAAACACGTCCGCCGTCAGATTCCTCGCCTCATTGACGTTCATTGACTTCACGGGCGTGTGGATGATGGTCAGGGGCACCGGCGGAATCTGCTCCACCTGAGTAATGCTGTATGCTGATGCGAGCCACTCCTCGCTGCCGCTGAAGGACGAGCCTCCGAGAGCAGCCTCCACGAAGGAAGCCGGCATCACGGGAGAGAAAGTGACGCAGTTGGCGCAGTCCGCAGCCGCTATCACATAATATGCGGCGGGTTCGAATCTCGACAGGGAGAGGGCATAGGTGTACTGGGCATAGGTGAAGAACGCCGTGAGGTTGCCGCCGAAAGAGACGTTCCCCGTGGAGCCGGGGTCCGGGTCCAGGCCGGAGGACCAGGTGCGGTTCGCCTGCCAGCGCTTGGATATGTTCGAGTACTCGAACACGAGCACGTTTTTGATATAGCCATTGTCCCTGACCGTAAAGGATATGGGCAGACGATAATAGTCCCCCCAGGCTGGGTCCCATTCGATGATTTCCGGGCAGGAGTGGGCAATGGCCGGGCAGTCGTTCGTGGAGACGTCGAGCGTGAACCAGCCCGCAGCGTTTCCGTCCTTGACGAGGCCGGGGGGACCCAGCCAGGCGGTATATACAGCACTCTGCGGGGTGATGAAGCTGAATTTTAGTTTATAATTAATGGTCCGGTACTTGATGAAGCCAGTGTCGTAGACGCTCGTCAGCGGCCTGAACTCCAGACTCCATTTCTCGCCCGTCATGTTATACCAGAAGCTGCTCTGAGGTATTGTGAGATTCTGTATCTCGAGGGACAGCTCGTGGAGAGGGAACCCCTTGTCCACCTTGAATGTCCCGGACATCCTGATAATGTTTCCGTTATGCGCGGGAGGGGGTTCAGTGAAGGTGACGGTCATTGTATAGGTCCCGTACGAGTCACTGAAGTCGGTCGAGAAGGTCGCCCGGGGGCCCGCCGCATCAGAACCCCCGCTCCCCGCCCATTCTACGGAAATAACCGAGATGAGGTTCAGAAGCAGGACGGCCGCTATTATCCCTGTTTGTGCTCTCATGATTTTCAGAAGAGCCATCTACTAATATATTTTTTCCTGGAAACCTCCACTCTCATACCAAATCAGGAATCAACAGGACAGTTATTTGCGCGTTCTGCGCCCCTGCTCTCCAACTGCCCCGTGTCTCTCCACCCTTACTTCCTTCCTACCTTTCCCCTCTCTCTTTCCCACTACGCTCCCAGGACCGACCTCACCAGCTCCGCGCCGTACTCGGCCATCTCCGCCGCCTTCTCATCGCTCTCCGCCTCGGCGAAGACGCGCGCGAGGGGCTCGGTCCCGCTCAGCCTGATGAGCAGCCATGAGCCGTCTTTGTATATGACCTTGAGGCCGTCGAGGTCGAGGGTTCTGTCCACGTCCTCGAACGGGTGGGAGTCGAGGAGCTTCCGCACCTCCGGGTAGATTCGCGGCTTCTCGCTCTCCGGGCAGGGAAGCTTCAGCTTGTGCTGCGGTCTCGGGGGGAACTCAGCCGCCAGCTCGGAGGGCTTCTTCCCGCTCGTGGCCATTATCTCCAGCATCTTGAGCGTGGCGAGAATTCCGTCGCACCAGAACTCGTCCCTGACAAAGTAGTACTTGCCCGACTCCTCATAGGAGAAGACCGCCCCGTGCTGCTTTATCGCCTCCATCGTGGGGGGCTGACCGACGCGGCAATAGTGCAGCTCCACCCCAGCCTCCCTACAGACCCTCTCAATCATAGTAGAGGAATTGATTGGTACGACCACCGGCCCCTTCCTCTTTGCCAGCACGTATTTTGCGAATATGCAACCGGTGACGTCCTCCGGAATCGGCCGCGCTCGCTCGTCCAAAAAAACAACCCTGTCCGCGTCCATGTCCGTCGCCGCGGAGAGCTCCGCTCCGGCCTCCCCAGCCCTCTTGATAGTTCCACCGAGTGTCGACGCCCGGGGCTCCGGGTCCCTGTCTGGGACGGGCTTCGGCTCCTGATTGATCGCGATGACGTCGCAGGAGAGTTCCCTAAGAAGGCGGGGAAGCACGGCCCCAGCTGTGCCGTTGCCGGTGTCCACGAGGACCCTGAATCTCGCTAGCGATATCGCCCTCCTGTTCACCATCCTCCCCACCCTGCCCATGTACCTCTCCAGGGGCCTGTCGGCCGGCCTGAGCGTGCCCACCCTGTCGAATGGGACGGGAACCCAGCCCCTGCTGGCCCTCAGCTCCTCGACCCTGTCGGTGAATGAGTGCGGGGCGTAGGCGCCCTCCGAGTTCAGGAGAATCAGGCCTATCCTCTCCGGTGGCATGTGGGACCCCGTGACGAGAACACCGCCGTCCAGCCCCTCGCTGACTATGTGGGAGGCCAGTGCCGGCATCGGCACGACGCCGCAGTCCCTGACGCTGACTCCGCACGAGGTCAGGCCAGCGGCGGCGGCGAGGGAGAGCATCTGCGCGCCGTGGCGCGTGTCCCTCCCGAGCGCGACTTCCTTCCCGGTGCCGAGAATGGTGCCAAAGGACCGGGCCAGCTCCAGAGCGAGCTCGGGTGTCATCTCGGAATTGGTCAGACCACGGACGCCGGAGGTCCCGAACAGGCGCGCCATGCTGACCGTATCGTGTGGTTAAACTTTAATCCTTGCGCGTCGCTACGTGATACGTGTCCGAGCCCCGGCCCCCGGAGAGCGAAGCCGACGGCCGCCTGTCTTCCATGCCGAGGGAGAGGTTCTTCGAGGCCCTCATAGCGCTTTTCGAGGCGCTCGAATTCGAGCTGAGGGATGCCCGCGTCACTGGCGAGGTTCTTCGGATATCGGCCGCGCTTGGGGAGAGGGAGTTCTTGATAATGGCCCGCCATGGCGAAGGTATTCTCGAGGAGCTTCAGGAGTTGCAGGCATCGCTCGGAGGGTTGCAGGGCGTCTACGCCGCAATCGACAACTTCGACGAAAAAACAAGGGAGGAGTGGGCGGCGAGGGGCGTCGAGCTTCTGGACGCCTCCGACCTGACTAGAGGCATCGAGTCCTTCAAGGTGCTCGATAGGCTCGAGAAAATGGAGGGAGAGATAGAGGCGCTCGTCAGCGCTCCACCCACCGAGACTCGCACGGCGGCTAAAATTCTGACACCAGAGGCCGCGGCGGAGGAGCTTGCCCCGGCGCTCCGGAAGCAGGTTCTGAAGGCCATTAGGCTAGCGCGCGAGCAGATTACGCTTGGCGACCACAGGCGCGCCATCCAGCACTGGGACCAGGTGCTGGAGCTCTGCCCGGATATTAAAGGAGTGTGGTTCGAGAAGGGGAACTCCCTACATGCCCTCGGGGACCGCCACGGAGCCATTCGTGCCTACAACACCGAGCTCAGGGTCAGCCCGGACGCGGCGGAGGTGTGGTACAACAAGGGAGTGGTCTACGGGGAGATGGGCAACGGCGAGAAGGAGCTCGAGAGCTACCTGCGCGCAGTCGAGCTCGACCCCAGACACGAAAAGGCCCTGAACAACCTAGGCGTGGCCCACCTACAGGCGGGAAGGTACGAGGAGGCCCTGAAGGTGTACGAGAGGCTGCTGGCGCTCAACCCCTCCTCCGCCAAGGCCCACAACAACCGGGGTGCCGTGCTGAGGGCGATGGGCCGGCTCCAAGAGGCCCTGGAGGCCTTCAACCGGGCCCTAGAGCTTGGCCGCGAGCGGGAGGTTGCGCTGCACAACAAGGCCGAGGTCCTCTCCCAGCTCGGGAGGCACAGGGAGGCCGCGGAGGCCTACGAGGCCCTGCTGGGGCAGGGCCGTGTGGACGAGGTGGTCTGGTATTCCTATGGGAGGGAGCTGGAGGAGCTCGGCAGGAGGGGCGAGGCGCGGAGGGCATATGGCGAGGCAGTCAGAATCAACCCCAATTTCCCGGACGCCTGGGCCAGGATGGACGCCCTCGTCGAGCCTTCGAGGGTGGGTGCCGCGCTCGCCGAGTGCGAAAGAGAGCTCGCGACGAGACCGGAGGATCACCTCAGAATCTATGAGAAGGCTAGGCTGCTGCGAAGGGCGGGGAGGGCGAGGGAGGCGCTGGAGTCGCTGAAAAAGGTCGTCGAGCTCAACCCCTACTTCGCGGTCGCTTGGCACGACATCGGGAGCATCCTTTACACACTTGGCAGGCCCGCGGAGGCGGCGGAGGCGCTGGAGAAGGCGACGGAGTTCGAGCCATCGAGCGAGGCTGGCTGGAGGGACAGGGGAAACGCCTACTTCCTTCTCGGGAGGTATTCCGAGGCGGTCGCCTGCTACGAGAACGTGAAGAGTCTGAGCGATGAGTTCGCGGAGGTCTGGCTGAACAAGGGCAAGGCCCTCTCGAGGCTCGGCAGGGACGAGGAGGCGCTTGCCTCTTTCGAGAAAGCCCTCTCTGTGAGGCCGGACCACGCCGAGCTCTGGCTCAACATAGCCCTCACGAAAAAGAGGCTGGGAAGGCACATCGAAGCGCTGGAGGCGCTCGACAGGGCGATTCAGATAAAGGTTGATTACCACGAGGCCTGGTACGAGAAGGGCAACCTTCTCTCCGAGATGGAGCGCTTCGAAGAGGCGGTCCCGTGCTTCGACAGGGCGATGGACCTGAACCCCGGGAGCGAGGAGGCCTGGTGCGCGCGCGGCAACGCGCTCCATGTGCTGGGGAGGACCGACGAGGCCATTGAGTGCTATGACAAGGCGCTCCAGCTGAACGAGAACTTTGTTGAGGCCTGGTTCAGGAAGGGGAATGCGCTGAGCTGGGCGGGGAAGAGCGCTGAGGCGTTGGAGTGCTACTCAAAGGTGTTGGAGAAGGACCCCCTGCACGCCGAGGCCTGGAACTGGAGGGGCACAGTGCTCTTCAACATCGGCGACAGGGAGGGGGCGAAGGAGGCCTTCAGGAAGGCGCTGGAGCTGAACCCCCACGACGCGAAGGCCTGGAGCAATCTGGGTAGCATCCTGAACGCGGAGGGGGACTATGCAAAGGCCTTGGAGGCCTTCGAGAGGGCCTTGGAGGCGGAGCCCGGCTTCGTCCACGCGCTCGTCGGAAAGGGCAACGCGCTGTTCGGCCTGAATAGGCCTGAGGAGGCCATCCGAAGCTACGACAGGGCATCCCAGCTAGACCCCAATTATCTCGAGTCTCTGCGGAGCAAGGAAGCCGTGCTCGCGAGCATAGGCCAGCTCGAGGAGGTTGTGAAGGTCTGCGACGAGGAAATAAAGAGGGCGCCCCGGGACTGGGGGGCGTGGGAGAGGAGAGCGGACGCGCTCAGCAGGCTCGGCAAGTACAACGAGGCAATTGAGTCCTACAGAGCGTCGCTGCAGCTCCACCCAGACAACCCCGCGGCCTGGAGCCAGCTCGGCGAGCTCCTGCACGGGCTCGGGCGGCACTCCGAGGCCCTAGAGGCCTATGACAGGGCCCTCGAGTATGCTCCCGAGAACGCCGCTGTCATGAATAACCGGGGTACCGTTCTCTTCGCCCTCGGAAGGTTTGAGGAGGCCCTGAAGGCCTTCGAAAGCTCTCTCGAGTGGAACTCGAGGGCTCCATCGGTCTGGAACAACAAGGGCAATCTGCTCGCGAGAATGAAGAAGCTCAAGGAGGCCGTGGACTGCTACGAGCGCTCTCTCGAGCTCGAGCCTGGCGACCCGGAGGTCTGGAGGGCGCTGGGGAGCGCGCTGGGGGCCCTGCACAGGTACGAAGAGGCCCTTGAGGCCTTCGACCGCGCCCTGCGGTTGAAGGAGAGCGAGAGCTACTGGGAGGGGAAGGGCAATATTTTCCGCGAGATGGGAGACCTTGAGAACGCGCGCGATTGCTACGACCAAGCGCTCAGAATCAATCCCAAATCGGCCCGCGCCTGGAACAACAAAGGAGCGGTTCAGCTGATGGTGGGCGACCTGCAGGGGGCGGAGCAGAGTTTCGCAAGGGCAACGGCTATAGACCCCGGCTACGCCGTGCCCTGGAACAACCGCGGCGTGACGCTCGAGAGGCAGGGGAGGATAAAGGAGGCGGTCGAGTGCTATGAGAGGGCAGTGAAGACGGACCAGGGCTATGCCGAGGCCTGGTTCAATCTGGGCAATTCCCTTCACATCCTCGGTGACCTTGAGAGGGCAGTCGAGGCCTACCAACGCGCCCTCGCCAGCAACCCCGGCCTGACCTCTGCGCTCGTGAGGCAGGGTGAGGCGCTGAACGCAATGGGCAAGTCAGGGAAGGCGCTCGAGGCGTTCGAGGCCGCTCTGGGTATTGACGAGAAGAACCCGCAGGCCTGGCTCGGGAAGGGCAACGCCCTACTCGAGCTGGGGAGGAAGGGTGAGGCGATAAGGGCATTCGACAGAGTCCTGGTCCTCAAGCCCGACAGCGCCGAAGCGTGGTTCAAGAAGGGCCACATACTCGAGAGCATGAGGCACACGGTCAAGGCTCGTGAGTGCTATCGAAAGGCGATCGAGCTCGAGCCCGTCTACAAGGACGTTTTGGAGGCGAGGGAGAAGAAGAGGGAGCCTCCGGCCGCGCCCCGCCGCTCGATGGCCGGTGAGATACCGGAGCCGGAGGAGGGCGGAGAGTAGCGCCTCACACGCCCCCGGTCTTTTCCACCAAAACGGTGAGCGGCCCCACGTGCAGTGCCTCCACCCTCCGTCCGCCCGCGAAGGTGGCTCTCTCCAGTTTGACCATCTCCGGCGATACTGACACCCCCTTGCCGTCAGGGAGCTCGAGCTCCAGCCGGCCACCGGCAAGTGCCTCCGCCACCCGCGACGGCGGGAGGGCCTCGAGCGCCGATGCGACCGCCGCAGCATCGGCTTTGAAGAGAGGCCCCAGCCTCGACTTCACGGGAGTCACTCTCGTGACCTCCTCCCTCAGGTCTGGGGGGCGCTCGAGAACGACCTCCGTGGCCCGCAGAGTGCCTTTGATATCCTCCAGCGATTCTCTCAGCAGCTCGGCCCCGGGGCCGAAGGCGAACACCCTCCCCATCGGCTGCCTAAGCCCGATTCCCTTTTCCACCTTCCAAGCCCTCAGCCTTGCGATTACGTCTCGCACTAGGGCCCCGGCCCTCTCGGCGTCTGGGTCCCTCAGCACGGGCTCGGGCCATTTCGAGATGTGGATGCTCTTTTCCCCCTCGGCCTCCCTGAACCACCGCTCGAAGACCTCCTCAGTCACGTGCGGCATGAACGGCGCGAGCATCTTCGCGACCCCGAGGCCAATTGTATATAGGGTGTAGCGCATCGCCCCGTCGCTCCTGTGCTTGACCATCTCGATGTAGTGGTCTGCGAACTCGTGCCACAGAAAAGCCTCGAGCTCCCTCATAGCTTTGTCGAACTGGTACTCGTCCATGAGCGCCGTAACCCTCTCGACAATGCCGGAGTAGACCGAGAGAATCCAGCGGTCAACAGTCCTCAGGTCGTCAGGGCGCGCGGGCCTACCTGCTCCCTGAGGCCCTCCTCCACCTCTCCCTACCCCAACCCCATTCCCGCGAGCCTCATCCCCTCCACCGATGGCCATCCCAACGAACCTCTCCACGTTCCAAAGCTTCATCACCAATTTGCTCCCATGCACAACCTCCTTGGACTGGAACGCGTGGTCCATTCCAAGCGTGCAGGAAGCTGCGTAGTAGCGGAAGGCGTCGGCGCCGTACTTCTCTAATAGGGGTAATGGGTCTATTACATTTCCCTTCGAGGTGTGCATCGGCGTCCCGTCTGGGGCCATGATGAAGCCGTTGATGATGATCTCCCTCCACGGAATGCTGTCGAGGAGCAAGAGGTGGCGGTGAATCGTGTAGAAGGCCCAGGTCCTGATGATGTCGTGGCTCTGGGGCCTTAGGGACATGGGGAATAGCCTTTTGAACTTTGTTTCGTCCCTGCCCCAGAATGTGTTGTACAGGGGGGTGATGGAGCTGTCCATCCAAGTGTCGAAGACGTCCTCGCAGCCTTTCAGCTCCCCACCGCAACTCGGACATTTTTCCACTGGCGGTGGGGTGACGGTCGGGTCGACATAGCACTGCTCCGGTCTCGCGGGCACGGCCTCCCCACACTTTGTGCACTCCCATATGGGAATGGCGGTGGCGAAGTACCTCTGCCTCGATATGCACCAGTCCCAGGCCAGCGAGCGGGTCCAGTTCTCGAGCCTGACCTTCATGAACTCGGGATGCCAGCGGATGCTGTTCGACTTCTCCAAAATTTTGTCCTTGAAGTCTAGGGTCTTCAGAAACCACTGTGGCACGCTTAGGAACTCGACCGCGGTGTGGCAGCGCCAGCAGGTCCCGACGCTCTGAACCAGCTCCTCCTGTTTCACCAGGAGTCCCTCCTTCCTCAGCTCCTCAATGACCGCCTCCCGCGCCTCCCGAATTCCCATCCCCTCGAATTTCCCCGCCAGAGCGGTCATTTTTCCGTCCGCGTCTATCCCCTTCTCGATTGGGAGGCCGTACCTCTGCACCCACTCAAGGTCGTCCTTGTCGCCGATTGTGCAGACCATGACAACCCCTGTGCCAAATTCGGGGTCGACCTTACCGTCCTCCCTCACCGGGACCTTCTTGCCAAAAAGTGGTACGGTGAGGCTCGTCCCAGGCAGGTACCTGTACCTCTCATCCTCAGGATGCACTGCCACCATCTGACATGTGCACAGGAGCTCCGGGCGAGTGGTCGCCACGACCACCGTCCCTCCGTCCTCTGCGCCGAACTTAATATAGTTCAGCTTCGTCCTCCTCTCCTGATACTCCACGTCCGCGCTCGCGAGCGCGGTGCCGCAGTGGGGGCACCAGGTCACGGGGTGCTCCTTTTTATAAACCAGCCCCCTCCGGAGCATCTCGAGGAATGTCAGCTGGGTTATCCGCCTGTACTCCGGGCTGTCGGTCTGGTAGTAGATGCTGGGGTCCATCGAGTGACCCAGAATTCTGAACTGGCGCTTCATCTCCGCGATGTTCTCCGCAGCGAAGGCCGAGCAGAGCTCGATGAGCCTCTTTCTCGGAGTGTTCTTCCGGCTGACCCCGTACCTCTTCTCCGTCGATACCTCGATCGGCATCCCGTTGACGTCCGCGCAGAGCGGGAAAAAGACGTTGTAGCCCCTCTGCCTCTTGTACCGGGCGACGAAATCAATTTGTGTGTAGGAGGTGGCGTGGCCCAGGTGGAGCGCGGCGTTGGCGTATCGCGGGGGGTTGTCAATGCTGTACACCGGCTTCTCAGATGACCAGTCGAACCAGTAGATCCTCTCCCTCTCCCACCTCTCCTGCCACTTCGCCTCCACGGCCTTCACGTCGTAGTCGGAGTGGCTCTGCGCCTCCACTACCGTCCCGGATGCACTCTCGCCGGCCATCACTCTCTGCATCGCCAAAGCGCTCGGTGCTTAAGAAATTTCCCTTCAGCGGGCCACGAAGCGCGCCCCCCTTTTCTCCACCTCTCCCTCCTCAACGAGCTTCTCGAGATGCTTGACGACCATTGTCTCCTCCCAGAAGCTGTACGGGAGTCTGAGAGCGGCGGGCGAGCCGCCGTAGAAGGGGTGGCGAGCGAGAATCTCCGCCAGTGTCAGCGGGCTCTCGAGAAGGCTCAGGAGCCTCCTCTCCCTCCAGCGAATTTTGTCCCGGTACTTCCGGAGCCTCGAGACGATTCTCCGGCGGATGGGGGAACCGTGGGCGGGGACTAGGATATGGGGCCTCATAGCGATGATACGGTTTATGGACGATGCGAAGTCCTCCATCGAGGAGCAGGCATGGCCGTACCAGGGGCCGAAGTCGTCCGGAACTATGTCCGCGGAAAACAGGACGCGCGCCTCGCGCTGGAGGAACCCGCAGTGGCCGGGCGAGTGGCCGGGGAGGTGGACGACCTCCAGCTCGACGCCGCCGGCCTCGAAGACCTCACCTCCATCAAACGTGCCCACGCGCGGGCCCGGCGTGTGGGGTATGAAAGTGAGCGTGAAGCGCTTTATCAGCGCGGCGTCCCTCCTGCCCGCGAGCCCCATCATCCTGAAATAGACCCTCATCGAGTTGAGCATGGGGGCGTCCAGGAAGTGTGCCTTCACGGGCACATCTTTAAAAAGGTAGTTTCCCCAGGTGTGGTCCCTGTGATAGTGGCTGTTGAGGACCAGGCGGACCCCGAACCTCTTCTTAAGCGTGCGGAGCGGCCCGGGGCCCAGACCGGTGTCCACGAGAATTCCCCCCCTCCCCGAATCGCCCGGGACCAGAATCGAGTGGGCGTAGGGTATCCTGCCCTCCATGGGGGCGTGAACGAGCAGGAGCCCGGGAGCCAGCTCCTCGAGCCCCGGTCCGCCTCCCCGTCCATCGCGCATCGCTGGCGGGCAACGAGAGATGCTGGTATAAATCTTCGCGGGCCGGCACCCCGTAGCCCGATCTGATGGTACCTACCACGCGCTTCTTAAATACCCCGGCGACGAAAGGACCGGGTGGTGCAGGTGAGGGAAATGATGAACAGCTGGTACGTGCCGCCGCCGCCTCCGATATCCCGGAAGCAGCAGATGCTGGGCAAGTTTAATAGAGCGTGCGGGATGGCAGGAATCTGTCTGACCGCAGCGATGGCCGTGCTGGGAATCTTCCTGCCGCCTTTCCTTCTTGTGGTGGGCCCCGGTCTGATCAGCAGTATCGTATGCCTCACCAACCATGCGAGGCTGCGCAGCGTGCCCCTCCCGGGCCTCTCCTACGACCCGAAGCTGTATCCAAAGGACATCTGGAAGGTCTGGCTCGAGCAGTCCCGGAGACAGCAGACGCCCCAGCAGGCCTGGAGCCCGCCCCCGGCCCAGTCTACAGTCCAGCAGGCCCAGTACCCGCCTCAGTGTTATTACCCCTATTACTATTCACAATCCCCCCAGTCCTATCCCACCAGCCCCTCCTCCTGCCCCGCGCCGCAGGCTCCTGCGCCCCAGTATCCGCCCCAGTTACAGAACTCACCTCCTTCACCCTCTCCTCCGCAATCCCCGGCCCCAACCCAGCCTCCATTTCCGTCGATTCCCCGGTAGCCTGCCGAGGGCCTTAGGTAGTAGCTTGAAGAGTTGACTTCGTCTAAAAAATCCAGCAAAAATCACTGCCCCGGCGTATTCCCCTCGGCGCCACCCGGGCTCTTCGACTCCATCTTCTCCTCCGCCGCGGGAGCCTCGCTCTTTTCATCGGCTCCTTGCCCGGAGGAGTCCTCACTGGATTTCTGTTCAGAAGGGGCCGCATTTGCGACGCCCTCAGGTTGCGCGGCCTCTTCTGGCCGAACTTTCCTAGGCCTTCCTCTCTTCCTCTTCAGGGGCACTATCGAGGTTGCTGCGGCTGGCTGTGTCTGTGGAGCCTGTGCGGCTGCGCTCTGAGGCTGCGGGGGGGCTACAGCCACGGCCTGTGCCGGAGCCTCCTCTGGCCGAACTTTCCTAGGCCTTCCTCTCTTCCTCTTCAGGGGCACTATCGAGGTTGCTGCGGCTGGCTGTGTCTGTGGAGCCTGTGCGGCTGCGCTCTGAGGCTGCGGGGGGGCTACAGCCACGGCCTGTGCCGGAGCCTCCTCTGGCCGAACTTTCCTAGGCCTTCCTCTCTTCCTCTTCAGGGGCACTATCGAGGTTGCTGCGGCTGGCTGTGTCTGTGGAGCCTGTGCGGCTGCGCTCTGAGGCTGCGGGGCGGCTACAGCCACGG
>JAWCLH010000023.1 GCA_038851035.1 Thermoplasmata archaeon | reverse complement strand
TTTGTACCTGAACTCCGTGTCCTGCGCAACGCTCTGGTCCTTAATAGGCTCGATGACAGGATAATCATTTACATTCTTCACTGTCAGTTTGAAGCGCGTGCTGCCCTTGCAACCCCGCGGGTCGGAGACTGTGATGTTGACGGTGTAGTTCCCGACATCGTCATTTGTCGGTGTGAAGTTGATTTCGGCGCTCTGGGGACCGCGCGGGGTGATGTTGAAGAGGGGGCAGTCCTCACTCCAGTTGAGCCTGTCGCCGTCAGCGTCCTCTGCGAAGATGAGCAGCTTGAAGTTCTTCCCCTGGCTGACAACCTGATCCATTATCGGGCTGAGGAGGGGATATCGATTTACGTATATGTCCCGTGAGCCAACGGGTCTTTCTGAAACAGCAAGCCAGATCGTGTGCGGGCCGCCGGCCGGTGTCCAAAGATAGGAGACACAGGTCTCTTCAGAGGGGCTCAGGTCCACTTCCCTCGACCAGATCAGGTCCGAGCTATGGAAATCATCCCCCTCACGGAAGGAAACATTGATTCCGATTATCTCTGATATAAGATTCTCGAAAGTAGCATTCAACCAGACACTCTCTCCTTCATCAATGAGCTCGGGCGTGACCGAGAAAGAGACGAATCTGAAGGGTCTCTCTTCCTGCCCGATGCTCACCTGCGGCTCCTGTAAGGCATATTTACGAACTAGGAAGTAGTCGAAGTCTGCGTTGAAGCTACCCCCCGAGGACCAGGATTTACCCCCCAGACCCCAGTAGGCAGGCATGGATGGGAGGCTATAGGAACCGGTATTGGTCCAATTTGTCATATCAATGGACCAATCATAATAAAGGGTTGAAGAGCTCTTTCTGAACCTTAAATAATGCACCGTTGCGCCCGTATCGCCAACGTTGCCTCTGAAGCCATCCGCCTCAAATTTACAGGAAGTAGTGGAGGTGTAGGCTCCCCAATATCCCTTGTTCTCCCTTCCAAGGCTGAAATCTCGTATATATGCCAATAGTGAGTGTCTGGAATTTGCGCCAACTCCGCTCCCATCTTCTTTGGTTTGGACAACGAAATTGGAATTTGGGGATGGATGGGTCCAGTACATAAATGGCGCTACATTCACGCTTTCCCAGGTATCGCTAGTCCCCACGACCTTGATTCTCAACCACCCGGGTCTCTCAGTGAGCGAGTAAGAGTCGTCTCCGCCAGGGTTCCAGAACACCCACCCATTTTTCAGTGAGCTGCTTTCAAAGTCATCATAGAAATCGAATGTCCTGTCACCGCTTGAGGTTGAGGTGGCCGCGGGATTGGCATAGTACATATGAAAAACCGTCCCAGGACCGGGCTGGATGATGGGAACCCTCACCCAGACACTAGCCTCCACCCCATCGTTTTTCTTTTCTACGAAATAAGGCAGCTCTACGTTCGCGCCAGATGACCGATTGTAGAAGATAAAGCGCAAGTCAGAGAAGTCCGTTTTCATCTTGCTTTCGTAGAATATTTTTAATTGAATCTGATACTCGTAAAGGGCCTGTCCACCGCCGACTAGGCTGACGGTGATTGGCTTGCGGGCGATCCAAGCCGCATCCCACCATGGGACGAACTCGCCATTTCTTCCGCTCGTATCGCTTCGCGAGGAAGTTATGAAGTCGTGTGGGGAAGCCGCCTGAGAAAAAATCAAATGTCCGGTGATGAGTAGAGCAATAGCAATCGTGGAATGGGGACAGGGGATGATATGGAACACTTTTACTAATCTCATAATGGATGAATTTAACTCTATATATATAAATATTCTCGCCCGCCTACTCGCTCTGCAACTTGGCATAAAAAATCCACCAGACCAGCCCGAAGAGCACATATCAGCACCTCTCCACTAATTATCCACCTCTATTCCCCATAGAAATCCTCTCATAGCAAACGAAAAATCCATCCCCGGGGGCAATTTAAACTAGACACGTCTCATTAACCTCCTCAAAACAGGCGCTATCGAGCTATCCAGCGCCGGAGCACTGCATGCAACTCAACCCACCATCGATGCTCTCGCCGGGATAGGATAGTCATAATGGGGAATCCAGGCCCCTCTATAAGGATATTGAAAAAAGCCATTGGTCATAGAGCATTATTGCAAAAATGAAGAAGAAATACGTCAGAACCGGCTTTCTCGTGGTTGTTGGAATCACGAAATCGTTCCTCATCCGGACCCCCATCTCCATCCCCCAGTGATGGTCGCAGTTCTCAATCATCCTCGGAATCAGCCCTTCGGAGACATTTCCGGTTGTGAGAAAGACGAACAGCTCGTCCCTCTCGGAAAGCCCCGCTTTTTTTTTTCTGGTTGGGGGGCCATCGCCATCGTGAGCGGTACCGACCTCTGTCCTCCCCCGACTGGGAAAGGGCCTATCGAGTAGCGGAAGCCCCTCTGGAGAGCGAGGTATTTTTTTGACCCGCTCGTTCCGGGGAGCGGTCATCTCGAACACGAGTCTCAGCTCCAGAATGTCCGTTATCACCTCAACGGAATAGAAGCCACTGTCAGCAACACAGCCCCAATGTCGACCAGCGGCATCATCATCTTCAGAACGGGCTTGACCGGCTCATTGGCATCCGCAAGGGACGGGACCGGGAGTATCGCCAGGGTGAACCTCTGACCCTGAACCACAACGTCGAGGACGGGATGCTGATAAGCATAGTTGGTGCCACGGCATTTTTTACTCCCCTTTACCTCCGGAGGCCTTTCGTTTCCATAGTAAGGCTGGTCGTGGCAGTCAATTGCCGCAAGGATGGGCTTTCCCAGCAGACCTTTGCTTTGAGCTCGGCTCTGGCAACGGTATGGACGACAAAAGCATCGAACATCTCGAAGACCTGCTCTCTATCAAGCTTTTCTAACCAGTGGAATACTGCGTCCTGTGAGGTGGTTCTACCCCCCACAACTCCCCTAATCCACTTGTACCTGCCTCTACTGAGGTTCTTTGAGCGGCGGAGAAAAGCAGCGTCTCAACGATGTCCTCGAGGCCGTAAATGAAATGGGGGGAGCTGCGGCTCCCCAGTAACCGGGAAATGAAGGAAGCGAAAAGGTTAACAATCCACGGGCCATTCTTCATCCGGGACGCTGTTGTTATAGTTTTGCCAACATAGTCAACAGCGTCCCACCTTGAATTCCTTTCGGTTCTACTATCGGCAATTCGCGTACCCCAACTTTGGCATTCAACGCATTCAACGCATTTTTACTGGAATGGGACTTGCGGGGGGACTGGAGACAATGTCTCCCGCCGGGGAGCACCCGCCGAGCGATGCGGCATCCCCCCTTTCACCCACCCCCCCGCGCGGGATATATAGCCCCGGAACCAGAGTGATTGCCGTGGCCGTGGAAATCGAGAGCGAGCGCACGCCCTCTCCGGGGCACCCAATCCGCCCTCTACATCGCGAGGGGGTCAGGGCGGCGGGAGAGAGGGGGGGAGGGGCGGGGTCCGCGGCCCCCTCCGCCGGTACGGGCGCCCCTTTCAGGGAGTTCAGAGTTCGCCGCGGCGAGCTGGCGATTCTCAGGGGCGCCGGACCGGAGCTCATCTACGAGATGGCGGTGCGCTGCTTCCTCGGCCTCGGGAGGCCCTCGATTATCGTGGACGGGAGCTGCGCGGCCGACCCCTACGAGGTCGCCGAGCTCGCGCGCGGGCTGGCGGGGAGGCTAGGCCGGGAAGAGAGCGGCGAATCTTTTCCGGGCGGCGCGGGTGGAGGGGGTGGGTGGAGGGGCGGAGGCGGCGACGGGGCGGGTGAGGAGGGGAGAGCGAAAATGGGGGGAGCGGAGAGGGCTGGAGTGGTGGAAAGGGAAACGGGCGCAGGGGGCGGGAGAGCGCTGGGGGCCGGGGAGGGAGGTCGGGGCGGAGGTGGGGGCGGAGCGCTGGAAGACGGGGGTGATGCGACGCACGGAGGGGCGGGTGGAGCGTTCGGGGGGCGGGATGGGGAGTGGTGTGGAGGGGACCGCAGAGCGCGAGAGGGAGAGGATGGGGAACGGGGCGGGGAAGGCCGCGGGGGGGAGGGCGCGGGGGGGTATGGAATTCTGGCGGGCAGGAGCCGGGAGGTTGTCGAAGAGGTCCTGCGGAGCATTTATGTCGCGCGCGCCTTCACCGCGCACCAGCTCGAGTCGCTCATTGTGGAGAGGCTGGGGCCGATGGCGGAAAGAATCGGGCCCGCCTTCGTCGGCGTTCTGGGCCTCGACGCCCTCTTCCTCGACGGCGAGCTGGACCCGTACGAGGCGAGGGCGATGCGCGCCAGATGCCTCCGCTCGCTCAGGTGGCTCGCGAGGGACCGGGGCCTGATGGCCGCGGCGACGGAGGGATTCCGGGCCGGGAGGTTCGAAGGGTGGTGAGGGGGCGTTGCTGGGGAACGATGGGCCGGTTCTGGATGTGGTGTTAAGGATTGGTAGAGTTGGAGATGGAAACTAGTGCGGCCTCGCCGGAGGGGTTGGAAAGAGCTCCCTGAGCCCCGGCTCAGGCTGGACGGGGAGGACGGCTATCGGCGGATAGAGAGTTCGGGGGCCGTACAGGCCATTTGCGACGCGCGGGCGTCGGGAGGATTGAGCAGCCGGACGGAGTCTGATGGTCCGCAGGACAGCAGGGCCCGGATGCGGCGCGGGACCGAGCGCGGGCTGGGCGGCGGCTGCATCGCCCGGCCCTTCCGGAGCTACTCGATCGACGCCAGCCCTATTCCCAGAATCAGCGCGCATATCAGGTTGATGAGGACGACGGCCGCCCCGAAGGAGATTATCCTGTTGCCCCTGGCGGGATTTCCGCTCCGGGTGACGGCTCCGCAAACGCAGGCGATAATGCCGAATATCATGCCCAGAACAAGGAGCTCGAGGGGAATTATCGAGAAGAGGAGATAGCCGATGGAGGGCATTATCATTCCTATTGCACCGAAGACCGCTCCCACAAGGGCCACCGCGATCATCCCGGTGGATTGTCCGGCCTGCGGCGCGCCCGGCTGCTGGCCCGGGTAATATGCGGGGGGAGGGGGGGAGCCGGGGTACTGGGGCGCGGGGTACTGGTACTGGGGGGGCTGGTAATATCCGTACGGCGGCGGAGACTGCGCCGCCGGGGCGTAGCCCTGCGGAGGCTGCTGGGGCTGCGCCGGTGGGGGGTAGTACTGCGCCGCGGGCTGGCCTTGCTGGCCCTGAGCCGCCGGGGGGTAATACTGCGGCGCCGGCTGGGGCTGAGCCGCCGGAGGCTGAGCGGGCGGGTAATAACCGGGATAAGTGGTCTGGCCGTACGCGGGGTACTGGGGGGACGGCTGCTGCCGGACAGATGGTGGTGGCGGGGCCGCCATGGTCACTGCCCCCCTCCCCCGTCCGGTCCTCCCCTCCTCCGCGCCCGGAGCACCACAACTGTCGCGAGGGCCGCGGCCACCGCCAGCGCCCCGAGCCCCGGCTGGCTCCGGATCTCCTTGGGCTTCTCCTTCACCTCGATTGTCACTGTGGAGGAGCGCTGTTGGCCCTCCCGGTCCTTCACCGTCACGAGAACGGTGTAGGTGCCCTTCTTCTCATACCTGTGCGTGACGCTGGCACCGGTGCCGTTCGTCCCGTCGCCGAAGCTCCACTCGAATGTGTAGGGCTCGGTCCCGCCGGACGCGGAGGCCGTGAACTGGACCCTGAGCGGCGCGGGGCCGGAGGTCGGGCTGGCCGAGGCCGCAACCACCAGCTGCGAGCCCCCGCCCCCGCCGACCGTGATGGTGATTACCGGGGCGGTCTTCGTCACGGACTTCGAGTCGGTCACCGTCAGGACGACGTCGTAAATGCCGTCTGATGTGTAGGTGTGGCTGACGGGCGAGCCCGAGCCCGTGGCTCCATCGCCGAAGCTCCAGCTGAATGTGTAGGGCGGGGTGCCGCCGCTCGCGACGCCCGTGAACTGGACGGAGAGGGGCGCCGGGCCCGAGGTCCTATCGGCCGAGGCGGAGGCGGAGAGGGGCGCCGCTCCGCCGGAGGTCACGGTGATGGTGAGCGCCGCGGCTTTCTTCGTCTGGCTCTCGGAGTCCGTGACGGTCAGGACCGCGGAGTACGTGCCAGCGGCGGCGTAGGTGTGGCTCACGGAGGCGCCCGCGCCCGTCTCCCCGTCGCCGAATTCCCACGCGTAGGTATAGGGCGGGGTGCCTCCGGTCGCGGAGGCCGTGAAGGAGACCGTGAGGGGGGCCTCGCCGCTCGTTTTGTCCGCGGACGCGGAGGCCTCCAGCGGAGCCGGCGCGGCGCCCGGCGTTATTGTCTTCGTGGCCGAGCACTCCCTCTCATCCTGGTCCGTCACCGTCAGGCGGGCGGTGTAGGTGCCCGGGGTGCTGTAGGTGTGGAGCGCGCAGAAGCCCTCCGCGGTCGCCCCGTCGCCGAAGTCCCACTCGTATCTGAAGGGGTAGGGCGTCCTGTCGTCGCACACGACCAGCCCCCTGAACTCCACGGTCAGGGGAGCGGCGCCGGTCGTCCTGTCCGCGTCCACGGAGCAGAAGAGGGTCCCGTCGGGGACGTTCCCGCACCTCGGCGGCGGGGTGCTCATGGGTCTCATGTCGGCGGCCATGCCGCCCCCGAGCTCGTAGCCGGTGTCCACGAAGCCATCCCTGTCCGAGTCGGGCCTGCTGAGGTCGCTCCAGTGGTTGCCGTGGGCGCTCGACAGACCGTTCCACCAGTTTTTCTCCCTGTCCCACTCTTTTTCACCGGAGAGGTTCCATATGTTCTCGCTCTTGTCGCAGTAGGCCTGGCGGCCGCCCGCATTGTTGTCCTTAAAGTGATTGTCAATTATCGTATTGTAGCGGCTTCCTTTGAGGCTCACCGCGTAGGACGAGGCGCCTGTGAAGTTGTTGTTGTTTATCGTGCCGTTGGTACAATACGCGAGCTCGATTCCTGTGGTTCCGCGCAGGAAATCGTTGTTATAGACCGGTACGGAGGAGGGGACGTTCGACATGGAGACACCGGTCGGGACATCCTCGAACGTGTTTCTGTAGATGGAACAGAATCCGCTGCCGTTCACGGAGACGCCGACCGTCCCTCCAGAGAAGACGTTGCCGGTGACATGCCCCCACTTTCCTTTATTATAGTCGCCCTTGCAGTTATCCATGCTGAGGGCGGTCTGGACACCGGAGAAACTGTTGTTCATGACATAAAGCTTCTCCAGAGACCCTGTGACCTTTACACCTGCGATCTGGTCCTTGAAGGTGCTGAACTTGATTTTACCGGACGGATGTTCCTCGAGCGTGACGCCCGTCCCGCCGGAGAAGGTGCAGTCCTGCACCTGAAGGGATGTTCCGCACCTGACGCCTATTCTGTTCCCGGTGAAGGAGCAGTTGGAGATTGTGGCTGGATAATACATGCCATTCAGCTGGACCCCGACGTCGTTCCCTTCGAAGACGCAGTGCTCCACGGATATGATGGCATCCGTGAAATTGATAGATAGACCGGCGAAACCGGCGGGGGTGTTCTTTATCCTGCAGTTCCGTATGGTCAGGTAGGTGGTTACGAAATAGATCTCGATTCCGTGGCTCGATGCCGGTGTTATCTCCCAGCCGCTTATCACGTACGGGTCGTCCTCATGGCCCGAGCCCCCGGTGACGCCGTTCTCCGGAGTGAACCCCTCGGAGCCCTCTATTTTTATCGGCGCGCGCGGCGTGTAGGCCCGCGCGCCTGCCGGTCCCTCACCGGCCGGCTCCATCGCCACGGACGGTGGGGCCGGAACCATCATAAATAGCACAACCAGCATACTCAGAAATCCCATTCTGGAGCCCTCTCTGTGAGCCTTCCCTTCCATCCTCTCACCTCTTCACCGTCGGGGCCGCGGGCGGGGGGCGTCGCAGAGTGGCTCATTACTGCGCCGGCCTATCCGGACGCAGCCTCCTACTGATGAGCTTCCTACGCATAGTGAGCTTAGGAAGATAGGGTTTAATTGGTTTTAGAATATTTAATTTTTCATTCTCAACTCCGGACCGTCGGCCAGCGAGCTTTTTGGCTTCAGTTTCGATGATGGGCTTGCGCCCATCGGGTGGTAAGTTGGCTCGGGTGGCTGCGTCAGGTGTCTAGGGCGGGCGCCGGGCGCCCGACCAACATCTATATTATCAGGATTAATGGTATCATAGCCCAACTATGATATTCGGCGACTTGACGAAGAAGGCCGAGAGGCTATCGCGCGAGCTCGGCCCGGCCGGGACGGAGCGGAAGCTCAAGCTCATCAGGGAGCTCTCGGCGCTTGCGGACGAGGACCCGAAGGCCCTCGTGGCGGCGGTTCCGCGCATCGTCGAGGCTCTCGGGGATCAGTCGGGGGAGGTACGCGTTGCCTCCCTCAACCTGCTGAATTCGCTTGCCAAGAGCCGCTCGAACCTCCGGAGGGAAATCGTTGCGGCGGTGCTGGATGGACTGGCCCGCTTCAGGGAAAACCCCGCCGAAGCACTGACCCTGCTGCGCAAGCACGCCTCCTCCGCGAGCGAGGTCGTTGAGGAGCGCATGCCGGAGCTGGTGGGGCTTCTGGAGAGCGAGAAGAGCGACACGCGCGAGGCCGCGGCGATGGTGCTTGAGGAGCTCGGGGTGCCGGCGCGCAGGTACGCTGCCGGAATCGCTGAGACGAAGCTCATCATCGAAGAGGCGGCGCGCTGCGGGGCGAGGGTGGATAAGGCGGAGTACCTGGTCCGGGCGGCACGGACGAGCATGGAAAGGGGGTTCTACGACGAGGTGGATAAGAACCTCGAGCTAGCGCGTGAGTTTGCCAACACCGGGCGGAAGATGGTCAGGCTGTGGAGGGTGCCCTTGCCAGAGGTGAGGGCGGTTGCAATCGCGCCGGACGGCGGCTTCGCCTGCGCTGCGGCGGGCGACGGGAGGCTCCACGCATTCGAGCGAACGGGAAAGCCTCTATGGTCCCAGCCCCTCCCCGAGCGTGGGGTTGCTCTGAAAGTGTCCCATGATGGGAAAACGGTTGTGGCGGGCTGCGGCGACGGAAGCTTGGTTTGCTTCGACGCCGTGGGGAGGAGACTCTGGGCGTTTAGGATGGGGGGAGCGGCGGTCTCACTCGACGTCACAGAGGATGGCACGGTACTCTGCTCCGCTAGCGACAACAACATATACGTCGTCAGCAGGGAGGGGAACCTCACCGGGAAGCACTGGACCGAGAGGCCGGGCTGGCGGCTCGCGGTCTCTGGCGATGGGGACCTCCTTCTGGTGACATTCAAGGACCACAACGTCTACTGCTACGATAGAAACGTGTTCCTCAGGTGGAAGCACATGGGGGGCATCTGGAGCGCCGTGGCGATTTCGCGGGACGGCGAGACTCTCGCGGCGGGCTCGCAGGGAAACGACCTTGTTGTCTTCTCCAAGATTGGGGCGGTGAGCTGGAAGTCCAGAACGGAGGACTCGATAACCCATCTGGCCATCTCGGCGGACGGGAGTGCGGTGTATGCCGCGGATGGCCGGCACCTCTACTCCTACGATCGCGCGGGGAGGCTACTATTCAGGTACTCAGGCCGGGACCCGATGCTCTCGATGGCCTCGAGCGCGACTGGGGAACTCCTCGCTGTCGGCCTGCGCGACAAGCTCGAGCTGATCCGCAACCGAGAGATTCTCAGGATGCTCGCGGAGCGCTCTTCTGTGATAATCGAGAACGCACAGAAGCTGGGGGCGGAGGTCTCGAGGGCCGCCTCGCTGTTCGAAAAGGCGAGGACCGCATTCGATGGCGGCGACTATGATAGAGGGACGGAGCTCACCTCGAAGGCGCTCGAGATAGTCGAGGCCGCGAGGAGCGAAAGGGCGGCGGCGCTCGTGAGCGCGGTCGAGCAGATGATTGCCAACGCGAGGGGAATGGGCGCCGACACTTCGAAGAGCGAGGGAATTCTCTCGGCAGTGAGGGAGGCTCTGGCAAGGGGGCAATTCGAGAGAGGAATTCTCCTCCTTGGGCAGGCGAGGGAGGAGGCGGAGATAGCCCGCAGGGTGAGGGAGGGTGTGCTGAGGGCGGAAGCGGAGGCGAAGGCGAGACGGACGCGTGAGGCGATCAAGGAGGCGATGGACGCCACGGACGAGGCGGTCGAGCTTGGAATGGACCCTGGAAAGGCCGAGCAGCTGCTCCAGAGAGCCATATCAGCCGCCGACGCCGGGGAGCACGAGCGGGCGATGCAGCTGCTCAGGCAGCTCGAGGCGGAGGTGAGGGAGGAGAAGGAGAAACTGCCCGCGAGAATCGAGGAGGGGTTCCGGGCCGCGCTCAAGAGTCTGGAGCAGCCGACATTGACCCCGGAGGAATCGGACAAGACCAGGCGGGCCCTCCAGGCTGCGATTCACTTCTTCGAGAAGTCGGGGGAGCTCCGCAGACTCGCGGAGGCCTACGAGAGGCTCGGTTACCTCGAGGAAAGGTTAGGCAAGCTCCCCTACTCCAAGATGCTATACCAGAAAGCGGTCAACACCTACTTCAGGATAGGCGAGCTCGACCAGATCGTCACGCTTCTGGTCGAGAGGATGAAGAGGATAGAGGCCGTCTCGGACAAGAGGGTCCCTGAGTACACAATCGAGGAACTGTTCCTGATATATAGGGACGGGAGGCTGATTCACCACAACACCCGGAGGCTCAGGCCCGAGGTCGACAACCAGCTCCTCGGCGGGATGCTCGTGGCGATTCAGAACTTCATCGGCGAGTCCTTCCGGCTGAGGGACGCGGAGGTCCTGAACGAGCTCAGGTACGGCAAGACGAGAATTCTGCTCGAGAGCGGGAAGTATGTCTATGTGGCGCTCGTGGTCACGGGGAGGGAGCCGGAGGAGAAGAGGAGGGAGATGAGGAGGGTGATTCAGGAGCTCGAGGAGAGGTACGGCTCCATGCTGGAAAAGTGGGACGGGGACACCAGCAAGCTCTGGGGAGCGAAGAAGCTGGTGGACACGCTGATAACCGGTATCTGATGCGGTATAGGGGCTGGCGCAGGATGGACCTCGCGACTCCTTTTCTTGTCGGCGCGATCGGAATCACGGGGGTTTGCGCCCACTATCTAAGGAGAGAGCCTCGTCTCTTCGCAGCCGTTTATATTTGGTGCATGGGCCTCCTGATTGCAGTGATGCTCTGGAGCCCCGGCCGCGGCGACCGCGTTGCGTCGGCCCTGATGAGCGTTTCCCTGCTCACGGGACTGGTTATGTTGGGCGTGGGATACCTGATGCATAACAAGGCCGAGGGCCACCTCACGTCAATCGTGGGCTGGCAGGCCTTCGGTATCTACTGGATGCTCGAGGTTCCGAACTACGTAAGTCTCCACCCCGACGACCCGATAAACGTGCTTCTGTACGCGCCCGCCCTCGCGCTCTTCACTGTCTTCTCGATATACGAGTGGAGGGCTTGGAAGAGCGGTGGGGACCGTAGGGCGCTGAGGTTCATCACGGGAATGACCTTCGTGGCCGCTGGGACCTACTTCCTATTTGCGAAGGTGCCCGCCCTATCGAGCGCGCTGATATGGGCCACCGCCGCCCAGACTTCCTGGCTCTACAACCTCCTCGGCGCAAGCACGGTGGTCGGGGGTCCGGTCGTAGACGCCGCCACGGGCGAGATATCCGTGCCCGTCATCGGCTCGGGCATCTCGATAATCCTTGCCTGCACTGGCATCGAGGCGATTGTGATTTTCCTAGGGGCCTTCCTCTGCATCGAGCCCCGCGAGAACCCGTGGAGCGGCTACAAAAGAATCGGAAAGCGCATCAAGAAGTACATGAAGATGAGCTGGCCCGAGAGGCGCGCCCGGGCCCTGCTCTACACGATTCCACCAATATGGGTTCTCAACCTGGTGCGCAACATAAGCATCATCTGGCTGGTGAACAGCGGGACAACGAGCTTCGACGTCGCCCACGGGTATCTGGGAAAGCTATTCAGCTTCCTCGTCCTTCTCGCGCTCGCAATGATAGTGTTCGACCTTGTGCCGGAAATATACGACGATCTGCTCGAGCTTTACCGGCTCGGGAGGGCTGAGGAGCCCCGGACGACCGACGGGATGCCTGAGGATGGTGGGAAACCGGTTGAGCGGGTAGCTGGGGCCAAGGGGGAAAGCGCGGTGGTAGAGAGAGCGGGCGGCGGGGTGGAGGGCGTGGAATCGGACGGGGGCACCACCGGCCGCGGCCGAGGGACTGGAGGCACGAGGAGAATGGGGGAGGGGGAGGGAGTTGAGGACGGTGTGTCTGTGTCGGGCGGGGTCGGAGGTGGAGAGGCGAGTCGTACAGGAGAGAGAGAGGAAGAGTAATAAACACAAAATCCAGTTGCACTGCGGAGCGGGGTAAGGGTGCTGGCGAAGGGGTGCCTCCGTATTGTGGCCGTTCCCGCGGTGTTAGCGCTGGTTTCCCTGCTCATCGCCATCTGGAGCGCTATCCCCGCGATCATCCTCTTTGCCGTGTTTACTGGAATCTCAGTGGTATTCGCCATTTTCTTCCGGGATCCGGAGAGAAAAATTGGCCAGGGCATCGTCTCGCCCGCGGACGGCCTCCTCACACGCGCCGAGGCTACGGAGGCCGGAGCGTACTTCTCGATATTCATGAACATACACGACGTCCATGTTAACAGAGCGCCATGGCCCGGGAGGGTGGTGGAGGTGAGGCGGGTGCCCGGCGGCCACGCCCCCGCTTACAGGAAGAAGGCGGACAGGAACGAGAGAGTGGTCATCACGCTCGAGAGCAGCCTCGGTAGAATTCTCATCACGCAGATCGCCGGGGTCTTTGCGAGGCGCATCGTGACGTATGTGAGGGCGGGGCAGGAGCTCTCGAAGGGGGATAGAATCGGCATCATACGGTTCGGGTCCCGTGTGGATCTCTTCGTCCCCGCCGGCTGGCTCAAGCTCAGGGCGCGAAGGGGAGAGAGAGTGAAGGCGGGAAGCACGACTCTGGCGGAGGCCCCCGGAAGGGGGGAGGGGAGGGGGAGCCGTTGAGAATTCTGCGCATGGTCTCGATCGCGGACCTCTTCACCTTGACCAACGCTCTTCTCGGCTTTCTCGCCATTCTTTTAGTGCTGGAGGGAGAGGTGCTCTTCGCCATTTATACGATTCTCCTTGGAATTCTCTGCGATGGTCTCGACGGCCTCCTCGCCCGAAGGTTCAGCCGTAAGTGGTACTTCGGAGACTACCTCGACTTGATGGCCGACACCACCTCTTTCTGCGTGGCGCCCGCGGTGGTGGTCTTCGTCACCTCCCGAGGTGCGATGCGCGAGCTCGCCGGCGCCCATTCGGATATCGTCCTATTCGCTGCATGCGCAACCTCCGTGGTCTGCGGCCTCCTCAGGCTGGCGCGGTTCTGCTACATGGGCGGTGGCCACTCCTCCGTCTTCACCGGCCTCCCCTCGCCCGCAAGCGCCCTCGTGGTGGCGCTGCTCTCACTGCAGGGTGAGCTGAGCGAGACACCATTGCCCGGAATTCTGAGGCCCCTCGCTCTCGCGCTACTTGGGCTGCTGATGATCAGCGACCTCCGGTACCCGAAGGTGCGAGGGACCTATGCCGTCTCCTCTGGTGTGGTGATATTCCTTGTCATCGTCACCGAGAGAGCGGGGGCGGGGGCGCCCCTATTCGAATTCCTCCTCGACCTCGCCCTGCTTCTCTCAGTCGCCTATGTGACCTTTGGCCCATTCGCGACGGGTCGGAGGCCCGGGGCCCGTGCCCCAGCCGCAAGGAACGGCTGAGGGGGAGGGGTCGAGGACCGACGCGACGCAAGGTTCATAGATATGTGGGGCGTTGAGCGGCTCTCGCGGGGTGTTCCCTTGGATAGGGCGAGGAAGTACTTTCACTGCACCGACGCGGAGAGGGCCGTCTTCGAGGGCGGAATCAAGCTCGCGATGGTCTACCACCAGTTCGTGGGAGTTCCCGTGACGATGGCCAGCGCCGGCTCCCTCGAGAAGGCGATTGTGGAAGCTGTGAAAATCCAGCCCTGGGTGGTCAGGGCGAGCGCAAAAATAGATAGAGCCGCCCTTAGGGGGCTTGCCGGCAGGTACAGGTACAAGACCCTCGACGGCTCCATGCTCCGGGTCGAGGTGGTCACGCGCTACGGCAGCGCGGAGGCCCACTGCTGCATGCACTTCGTGAGGGAGATGAGCTATCCCTTGATGTACGTGAAACGCGTAAGGAGCCACGTGGCGAGAGGGGACGGGCGTGCAAGCCGAGAGACTCCGGGGGCCGGCGGCGCGGTGCGGGGAGCACCCCGGGAATGGGCTAAAAGGTAAATAACCCGATGCACATATCGAGCTCAGAAATTGGAATTCGGGGGAGGAATCGTGAGAAAAAGGGAGGGCGTCGCGCTTGGAGTTCCGGGGGAGCTGTCCGAGTTCTTCAGCAGGCCAGGAGGAAAATCGCTCATCATAAAGGGGCTGGCCGGCACGGGAAAGACCACGCTCGCCCTCCAGATTCTCGAGGAGATCGCCGACCCGGAGGCGAGCTTCTACCTGTCAACGCGAGTATCTGACGCCTCGCTCTATGTCCAATTCCCCTGGCTCAGGGAGAAGGACATGAGGGCCAGAATCGTGGATGCGAGCAGGGAGTTCCTTGCCACGATATACAGGGAGGAGAAAGCGGAGACTAAGGTGCAGAAAGAGAAGGCAGTCAGGATAAAGGGGGCGCAGGAGTTCCTCCGGTCCCTCCATGGCCCCAGAGAGGAGGCGCCCGAGGAGGTGGACAGGACCTGTCTCTCCAAGCTTCTCGAGCGCTACACGATTCCCGAGATATCCAGAATCTACGACAGGGTCGAGGCGTGCCTCCCCCGGAAGAGCTTCTTCGCTATTGACAGCGTCGAGGGCATCACGACGCGCTACGGCCTACCGCCCGAGGAGCTGGTCCACGCGCTCCAGAAGGACTTGGTCGAGCACTCCAACGTCGACATGCTGGTCATTCTTGAGAAGGGCGTCGCGACCTCGATAGACTATCTCGCCGATGGCGTCGTTGTTCTGGACATGATGGAGGTCGAGGGGAGGCGGGTCAGGGAGATGCGCATCGAGAAGCTCAGGGCGACGGAGATTCAGCGCCCCCGGTACCTCATCAGCCTTCACGGGGGTAGGTTCAGGACCTTCGAGCCCTTCAGGGCCATTGGCGAGCCAAAGCGCTGGGAACCGATTCCCGACGGCCCGGGCCACTACAGCACAGGCACGCCCGACCTCGACGCCCTTCTCGGTGGTGGCTTCAGGAAGGGCAGCTACAACGTCATCGAGGTCGCAGGGAACGTTTCCACGGAGGAGTACTATTCGCTCGTCAGGCCGATCCTGCTCAACTTTATATCCCAGCAGAGGGGTGCCATCGTGGTCTTGCCGGGCGGCGACCAAGCCGACACTCTGCGAGACGACCTAACCCGCTTCCTGGACCCCTCCCTATTCGACAGATTCGTCCAGATCGCGGACTACTTCATCCAGGAGACCCGGAAGCCCTACATCCTCGCCCTCGGGACCAGAAACAAGGAGGAGGCGCTGCGCAACTGGAGGAACGTCCTCCAGAGCCTCAGGGGCCCGGAGAACAGACCGATAATGGACTTCGCCGCCTTCGACACCTTGGAGTACCTGCGCGGTAACGACATCGCGATAAGGGACCTCTTCAACACCGTTGGCAGAATCAAGATATCCGAGGACGTGGGCGTCGGCATCCTCAAGCCGGGCCTGAAGCTCACGCAGGAGATCATGAACATGGCCGACACATACATCAGAATTCTTGACATCAACAACTCGGTCTGCATGTACGGGGTCAGCCCGAGGACGAACGTTTTCGTGATCACCCCGGACCCGGAGAGGGGCCCGCCCAGCGTCAGGCTGAGCCCCGTTGTGTAGCCCCCACGGGGCACGCGATGGTGCGTCCGAACGAGCCCTCAGGACCCCGAAACGGCGCCGCTCGCCTCGCGCCTCGACCCCGCGGGGCGCAGTCACGGACAGTCAAAAACAATCAGAAATGAACGTCCTCGATGAGCTCCAGCGCCACCTCGGAGGTGTCGCTACGGTAGTGGAGTGACTTCACCGCCACCCTGTACTCGCCGAACTCCGACCTGAACAGCGGCTCCCCCTTCGCCAGCTCCCTCTCGAGTGCTCTCAGCTGCTCGAGAGTCATTCTTCCGGTAAGAGAGAACTCCGCCGACTTCCTGCCCTCGAGAATGATGTCGTCGCCGTCCGCGCCCTGCTCGATTCTCCGGCCTATCCTGTAGTCCTTCCTCATCTCGACCACGAAGCCCGCCAACAGCAGGTCGTTGAGGTAGACGTCCACCGTGCTCCTCCGCCGCTGGCAACACAATCGAGATACTTAAAAATTGGCACTGGGCGGGGTGTGAGGGGCCTTGCGCTCCACAGCCACTAACAGGACGGTGAAGGCGGCGGCTAGAAGAACGGGAATGGTGCAGAGCTCCCAGCCACCGAGCGTCACTTCCCTCAACGGTGACGCAGGAGGAGCCGGGGGGGATGGTGGCTCTGGAAGCGGGAGGACGACAAGGACCACCTCGCTCGTGCTGACGGCCCGGGGCTCCCCCCTCGATGTCGCCCTGAATACCAGCCCCATCTCTCCGGCTGGTGCGCGCTCGGAAACTGTCAGGGTGACCGCGACTGCAGCGGTCTCTCCATGCCCCAGAGGAACTGGACCCGTGAGCCTCGCCACCGTCACTCCCTCCGGGAGTCCGGAGGGGAAAACGTCGAACGCGTCCCTCCCGTTGCCCAAATTGGTCACCGATATATAGAAGAAGGCGGCCTCGCCTGGGTAGACCACTTCCTTCCTGGGCGAGGGTCTGGAGGCGGAGGCGTAAACCTGCTGGACATGGACTTCGAAGCCCTCCCTACGCTCAATGCCGCTCTCTGAGCGCACCGTGAGGGAGACCCGGAAATCGCCGGCGAGCTCGGACGGCGGGACGCGCACGCTCACGCTCCCGTTGAAGCTCTCATATCCCCCTAGTGGGAGCGAGGGCTCGAGCGGCGATTCCCAGCCCGGAGGTAGCTCGAGTTCGACGCTCACATTGTCTGGCCCGTTGCCTCCATTGGTGACGAAGAACAGAGCGGACACGCTCCCACCGGGGGGCGCGGACACCTCGAGCGGCAGGAGGGCAAGGGTGATGTTATAGAACTGCGCAACCGAGACCCTCAGCTCCACACTCGCCGCGAGGGCTCCGGAGCTGGTGGCGGTGAGGATAGTGGTCGAGGAGTTGCCCGCGAGGCTCGCGGGGTGGGGCGTGACCCTGACCTCCAGCGTCTCCCAGCTCCGGGCTGGAATCGAGAGCGTCTGGGCGCTCTGCTCGACAGACCAGTCGGAGCGGTCCCCAAACGCTTCGACGTTCACGACGTCGGGACCGTTGCCGGTGTTCGAGATGGTGATGTTGAAGGAGGCGGTTTCCCAGGGGAGAATCTCGACCGACGGGGGAGAAGAAGGAATGGAGATGCCATAGACCTGTCTCGTAACAGCCCTCGCTGAAGCCTCGGCGCGGTAGCTCGAGTTGCCCGTGGAGACCGCGGCCAGCGTGAGAACGCAGTCCTCGCCCGCGAGTGCCGCCTCGGGGCAGACGACGACCAGGCCGACCTTTGCCTTCTCGCCCGGCCCGATGCTCAGCGATGTCCTCTCCACCGAGGCGCTCCACCCAGGGGACGAGGAGGAGGCGCCGAGCTGGACCGTGTCCGGCGCGGTGCCGGTGTTCTCCACAACCCCCTCCAGAACATAGCTCCCCCCTGGGTCGAGGAGAATCTCTGGCGGCGAGACCGAGGCCCCGACGCCGTAGTGGAGGACCGTCCGGGCGATTTCTATATGATTATTCCCCTCGTCGAGTTCGTCGACCAATCCATCCGGGTCCACCGAGAGCGAGAACGCGTGAGCCCCCCTGAGAGCCGTCCACTCCGCCCCCACCTCCACCGTCTCGCCCGGAGGGAGGGAGGGTAGGTCCCCGGTTGCGAGCGGCTGCCCATCGATGTATATCTTGTAGGGGAAGGCCGAGGCCGTCCCGTGGCCCAGGTTGCGGACGGTGAATGATAGCGTGGCTTTCTCCCCCTCTATTAGCGTCGCCGGCGAGACCGAGACCGACTCCGCCGCCGGGTCCGCCGATATCTCTGTGACAGCTCCGGATATCACGAGGGCGAAGTCCTGGGGGCCGTAGGGAACACTGCGCGCGCTCACATTCACCCACCACTTCCCATTCTTGGGGAACGGGAGCAGTAGGCCCTCGACGTTGTTCCTCTCGTCTGGGGACCCCCCGGGAACGGAATGGCCACCGGCGAAATTGTTTCCGTAGTAGACATTTCCGTCGGGGTCCGTGACGACGAGGTCGAGGTCGTTGACAAGCGCCTTACTCGCGTAGGGCGTCCCAGGCCTGTCCGTCCAGACTAGAGTGACCTTGAGCTCGCGCTCGTTGTGGACCCTGAGCATCTTCGACGACGTCCCGCCTTGGTTGAGAGGAGAAGTCTGGTCAAAGGCGAGGATGCTACGGCCCCCATACGGAACGATTGAGCGGGTGACGTTTACCCTCCCCCAGCCCTGGTCCGGCCCTGGGTAGGCATAGCCGGGAAGAGGCTCGGCCCCATTTATCAGGAGAGCCTTGATAAGTGCCGGAGTGGGGTCCACGCCGTGGTGCTGCCTCCAGAAGGAGGTGACGAGGGCACAGGCGCCCGCGACGTAGGGGCAGGAGGCGCTCGTCCCTCCCCCGACGAAATAGGAGGAGGAGTCGGGGTCGTCCGGGACCGTGCCTAAATAGCCCTTGTATGCGTTGTACAAGGCACTGGTGGTGTAGGTGTCCACGCCCGGGGCCACGACGTCGGGCTTGATTCTTCCGTCGTCGCAGGGGCCGCGGCTGCTGAATGTAACGATGGTGCCGGAGGAGACGTATCCATAGCTCCCGGTGCGGTCGTTGCCGGTCGCGCCCACCGAGATAACGTTCTTCGCCGTCGAGGGCGGGCAGACGGTTATGCTCGTCGGGCCGGAGTTGCCCGCAGAGAAAACCACGACGAGGGGCTGGTCTCCGGGCGTGTTCGGGTCCGAGTCGCGGACGTATCTATCATAGTCCGCGCAGTCGCTGATGTAGTCCCCTGTAAAGTAGTTCAAGCCCCAGCTATTGCTAGAGATGAAGGCCCCCAGCGAGTGGGCGTCGCGGCAGAGCCTCTCGACGCTGTAGGTCCAGTTTGGTATCGCCTGACCGATGAGGCCCGCGCCGGGCGCGATGCCGGCGTACTTACCCGGCTGGCCCGACGGGTCCGAGGGGCGCCAGGCGCCGCTGCCCGCCACGATGCCGGCGCACATCGTTCCGTGCCCCCTCGCAGAGGAATACTCGTCGGTCCACGCGGTGTAGCCGCTGTAGTCTTTGTAGGCGACCTTCCTTCCCTCGAAGGCAGGATGGGAGCCGTCGATGCCTGTGTCAACTATCGAGACATTCACCCCGGCTCCCGTCGTTCCCTCGAAAGAGCCGCTGTTGTAGCTCCAGAGCGACAGGCCGTTGTTCTCATAAGGGCCGTCGTTTCTCTGGCGGGCGCCCAGGGTACGCGTCGCGAGGTCGTTCAGGAACTCGGGGGCAGGGGCTGGCTCGAGCCAGTATACCTGTCCGAGGCTGGCGAGCGCTAGAACCTTGTCCTCCCCACCCCTCGAAACGAAGTATCCATCCCCCCAGAGAAGCACCTCGACGCCAAGCTCACGAATTCGGGGCTCGATTGCAGCCCTCTCCCCGGCGAAGAGGACCTTCAACCTCTCATAACCCTCCGGGAGCTCCCGCAGAGGGGGAGAGAGCTTTTCTTCGAGAAGCAGGTGGCGCAGGGATTCGATGTGGAGCAGGGGGGAGGAGGAGAGGGGACCGGGTCCTCGGGGCAGGAGCAATAAGAATGAATAGGGAGGTAGGTAGCCGATGACCTCTGCCCCTAGCCCTTCGATAATACGCGCGCAGTCTGGGGGGAGCGGCCCCGCGAGCTCCAGAATGATAACGGGCTGGGAAGACGAGGGTGCAGAATGAGTGGCGAGGGAGGGCGGGGCGGGGGCTAGTATTAACGCAAGGAGGAGAAGGGAGGGGAGGACAGCAGCCACGCTGAAAAGATTGCGGTCTTTCTATATAATTTATGCGGTGCGGGTATCACGTAAACGGCGCGTGAGCAGCACGAGATAATTCTCGTTCGTCTCAGCCGCGACTTGCCCAGTCAGTCTACAATGGTACGGGAGGCTTAGGCGGTTGGAGGAGACACACCACATGTCCGGGCCGTCTAGGGGCCCTTGCACCTACAGAAAGAACTCGGAAGTAAGAAATTGGGCACTCGCGAGAGGCCGGAGCCCCATTTGAGAGAAGAAAGCAGGAAGCTCAGTTGAAAGGGTTCTTATTCGAAACCGGCCGAATGAACCGAATCGAAAGGCCGGCCTTGTTCACGAGCTTCAACTCTTGGAGCTTGTGAAGGGTCTCGTTGAAGGTCTTTCCCGAGGCCACGACCTTCTCATCATTCAGCAGGGCGACGAACTTGCCCCCGAAGTGCTTCTGCATTTCTTTGAAGTTCGTTACATCCATCAAGACCTCTATTGCATTTCATAAATATAAATTTTACCCAATATACAATTCAAATTTTTCTGATTATTTTGGTTTAATCCCCGTTAGCGGCCCTGTGAAAATAAAATTCATGAAATATAAATATAGCATTGCAATTGTTTATCATGGAACTGCATTGACATGGCAAAGCATGGCAGGGGGCTGAGACGTCTGCTTTTCCATCACCCCGTTAGTATCAGGCCAGTGGGCTCGCCTTATAGTGCCCTGCACGCCAGCGCCCTGCAGAACCTCTCCCGGGCCGCCCTCGCCCCCAGCTCGAAGGCCCTCAGATTCGCCTCCACGGCCTTTGCCGGCACCATTCTTCGGATGGCATCGCGCAGCGGCTCGGGAGGAATCGGGAAGGCCTCGAGGACGCACATCGCGCCGAGCAGGACAACATTCTCAGTCAGCGGGTTCCCGGCCCGGTTCGCGAGCTCGAGAGCGTCGAGGGTGAGCACGTGGGGCGTGACGGTCTCGAGACGCCTCACGACCTCCTCCAGGCCCAGGTACTTCTGCGGAGCCTTCCTGTCCCTGACAAGCTCCGAGGTTTCCGTGACGGGGTGCATGACCCGGGAGTTGATGATGGCCACGCCCCCGTCCCTCAGGTACTCTATATACCTCAGGGTCTCGAGTGCCTCGAGCGAGAGGAGGGCGTCGGCGCTGCCCACGGGAATCAGCGGGGAGCGAACTCCAGGCCCTATCCTGAGATGGACCTGTATCGAGCCCGAGCGCTGGGAGAGGCCGTGCTGCTCGCCCGTGACGACGCGCATGTTCGAGAGAGCGCCCGCGCTACCTATGATGCTGGACAGGAGCACGAGCCCCTGACCTCCGACCCCGGCCATCATCAGGCTGAACTCCCCCTTCTGGGATGAGGGGCCGGGGCGCTTCGGGAGCTGTGATCCGGCCGCCTGCGGTCCGGTTTCGCCCTCCGGCATCAGCCACCACCTCCCCGCGGCTCCGGAGCCTCAGTCCTCTCCTCCCTCGCCCCCCCTTCAACCAATTTCTCCCGACCCGCCCCTCCTCCCGGGCCCCCTCTCGTATCCCCCCCGCTCCCGACAGGCCTGATGGCCCCGATGGGGCAGAGGCGGGCGCACATCATGCATCCATCGCAGAGCTCGCGCGATATTGCGGCCTGTCCATCAGCGTCCAGGGATATCGCGGGGCAGTTGAAGTCGCGGACGCAGGCGTAGATTCTTTTACACAGTTTTTTATCGACCTCGTTTGGAGTAATTGCCACACCCTTCCGGCGCTTGTTCCTGTCCCCATACAGGGCGCACTCCCTTCGCGAGATTATCACGCCCAGTCCCGGCCTCGCGAGGGCCTCCTTGATTTTTCCGGGGGTGTTCTTGATATCATACGGGTCTATGACGGTGACGTCCCTCACGCCGATTCCCCTCACAAGGGCCTCGAGGTCTACTCTCTGCTCCCCCTCCTCGCCCTCCTCGTGGGGGCTGGCGGGGTTGTGCTGCTGGCCCGTCATTGCCGTGACCGAGTTGTCCAGAATCACGAGCTTGAAATTCGCCCTCTGATGAACGGCGTTGACGAGGCCGGGGAGGCCTGCGTGCAGGAAGGTCGAGTCGCCGATCATCGCAACCACGGGCTCCTCTACAGAGTGCTGGAGGCCCTCGGCGACGCCTAGCGACGCTCCCATGCTCAGGAGCGTGTCACCGTAGTTGAGGGGCGCGAGAGGGGCCATGGAATAGCAGCCGATGTCCGTGGGCTGGACGTGCTTCATACCCCTCAGAGCCTTCCTGAGAGCATATATTGTGCCGCGGTGCGGGCAGCCGGGGCAGAAGGTCGGGGGGCGGGAGGGGAGGCCCTCCTTCAGCCTCTCGGCCCTCGCCAGAACCGCCTCGTAGTCCACGGGTGTCTTGAGACCGAGGACCCGAGCCAGCGCGGAAGCGACGATGTTCGGGTTGAGCTCGAGTGCCTCGGAGAAATGCCCGCTCGCCTTGCCGATTATCTCCAGCGACGGGTTGGCTTCCTTCGCCAGCGCCCTCACGCTGTTCTCGAGATAGGGCGCGAGTTCCTCCACGACGACCAGCCTCTTCAGGGGCCTGATGAAACTGGAGAGGAGCCCCCACGGAAGGGGAAATGTGGTTCCGAGCTTGAGGATTGGTATCGATAGCCCTAGAATTCGGCAGGCCTCCGCGGCGTAGTTGAATCCGGCGCTGGAGGCCAGAACACCCGTCCCCCTCGCCTCCCCGGCCTCCTGCACGCCCGCGTCCACGCCCGTCTCGCCCCTGCCCAGCCCGACCCAGACGCTGTTCAGCCCGGAGGCCTCGAACTCCTTCCGGACCTCCTCCGTCCTCCGGAGCATGTTCTGCTTGAAGGCCCTCGCCCTGTCTGCGACGGTAACGAAGCGCGCGGGCCCGTGGGGCCAGCTCACTTTTTTGAACGGGGTCCGCTTCAGCTCATCGAGCTCGACGATACCGCTCTGGTGGTTCACCCGGGTCACCGTTCTTATCAGGAATGGCACGGCAAATTTCTCGGAGAGCGCGAAGGCCTCCCTGACCATCTCCTTCGCCTCCTGCGGGTCGGAGGGCTCCAGCATCGGAACATAGGCCGCGGGGGCGAAGAAGCGCCCGTCCTGCTCGGACTGGGACGAGTGGGCGTGGGGGTCGTCGGCCATGACGATGACCATCCCGCCCTTGACACCTGTGTACGAGAGGGAGAAGAACGAGTCCGAGGCGACGTTCATCCCCACGCTCTTCATCGAAGTCATCGAGCGAAGGCCGGCCATCGCGGCCCCGGCGGCGGTCTCTAGCGCGACCTTCTCGTTCGCGGATATCTCGGCGACCATGTCCATCTCCTTTGCCACTGACGCGAAGGTGTCGAGAATCTCGCTCGTCGGAGAGCCGGGGTAGCCGGCGTAGAGCTTCACGTCGGCCTCCAGCGCGCCGCGCACCATCGCCTCGTTCGCCATCATGAACGCCCTGCCCGGTTCCCTCGAGACCACGTCCCGCTCGCTCAAATCGCCACCCCGTTATGAAGATGCTCACATAACATCGTGTGTTGATTTAATGTTTTTGAGAAGGGGATGGGAGGCTCCGCGCGTGAGCGCGGTGGACAGTGTAGACCTCAAGGGCAGGTTACGGCGCCGGGCCCCGAGCAGCCCGAGCGCCCTGAACGCGCTCCTCTCCTTGTCCTTTATCTCGAGCATCAGGTCATACCCCATGCCCACTGTGCTCCTGAGAAAAGCGGAGAAGTGCGCTGCGTCAAGGGTCCGGGCGTGCGCGCCGGGCCGCGCCCCCGGCTCCTGGCTGCTGTAGTCAACCATCGGCGGCCCGTCGGCCCCCGTCCATGTCGCGGTGGCGAGCGCTAGCGCCGCGCGCGGCTCCCCATCTCGTCCCCTCCTTCTCTCCATCGTCTCGTGGTGGAGGGCGTCGAAGACCACCGGGGCCCCCGTTCTCCTGTGCAGCTCCATGACATCCTGAATTCCGAAGAGCCTGTCGTCGTTCTCGACGGCGAGTCTGCGCCTGACCTCCTCCGGGAGCCCGAGGTGGACCTCCGCAAACCTCCGCAGCGCTCCCTCCCTGTCGCCGTAGAGACCGCCGGCGTGAATCTGGACCTTTGCGTCCTCACCGAGTCCCATCGCGTCAAGAAGCCGGGCGTGGTAAACGAGCTCCGCGACGCTGCTTCTCACGACCGACGGCCTCGGGGAGTTCAAGAGCACGAACTGGTCGGGGTGCATGGAGATGCGCATACATTTTTTCCGGATGAAGTCGCCCAGCTCGCGCAGCTCGCTCCCGAAGACCCTCCACCACCTCACGTCGCACACTTTGTGGGAGGCGAAGGGGACGGTGTCGGAGCTTATCCTGAAGAACAGGAGGCCGCGCTCGGCGTTCCACACGAGGATTTTTCGAAGGCAGGAGAGGTTGGAGGCGACGGTGCTCAGGAGCCTCCGCTCCGAGTAGTGCGCCAGCCTGAAGCCAGAGGCTGGTGTGCAGCCGATGGAGAGGTTGATGCAGGGGTATCCGATTCTCATCCTCCCCCACCGGCGATGCCTGTGAGGTCGGGGTGTGCCCTCAGTTTCAGGCGCCTTCAGTCTCACGGGTCCAGCCCAGAGCCGTGAAGGAAATTAACTTATTGGTGGAGGGTGGGGTGGGCGGGAACGGGGGCGCGGCTCCGGCCCCCATCACGCGCGGGGTCCCGGGCGCGCGTGAGGAGTAGGGCCACGAGAACGAGATAAACCGCCGCCACGGCGAAGGGCAGGGGTCCGATTTCCGGCCCGTCTGAAAGCTCTGCCGCGGCGCCTAGAACCAGCGGCCCGGCGACGAAGCCCGCGTCGTTGAAGGTCCTGAAGAAGCCCATCGCCGCAGGCAGCCTCTCACGAGGAACGAGGTCCGTAATCCAGGCGGCCATGGGCCCGGAGAGGCCCAGCGTCAGGCCATAGCCGAGCATCACCAGTGCGAAGGAGCCCACTCCCCTCGTGAAAGGAATCATCGCCCCCAGCAGTGCCGTCAGAAGAAGGCAGGCCATCATCGAGGGCTTCCGGCCGTGCCTGTCGGTGTAGGTTCCGGACGGGGTCATGGTGGTGAAGGTCGCGAGCGCGGTCAGGGTGAGAACGCCGCCGAGGGCAGCCTCGCTCATTCCGAGGTTCTTGTAGGCGAAGAGGGGGACGAGGGTGCTGGTGACGCCCGCCCGCGTGAAGAAGAGGGAGAAGGTCGCGAGATTGACCAGCAGCACGGAGCGGTCCCCCATCACATTTCTTATGTCGGCGAGGGCTAGGGCCTCCCTCGCCCGGGGCACCTCCGTCCTCTCGACGAGGAGGAGCACGAGGAGGAAACCGACGGCGGTGACCAGAGCGTAGAGCAGGAACGGAGCCCTCAGGCCGAGGGCGGCCGCGGTCAGGCCTCCGACGCCCGGCCCCGTGATTCCGCCGAGGAGCAGCATGGCGGTGAAGACGCTCATGTACCTCCCCCGGCTCTCCTGAGGCACGGACATGGCGAGGAGGGTTGTGGACATGGTGGTGTAGAAGGCCGAGCCGGCCCCCTCGAGAATTCTTCCCGCGAGAAGGATTAGATAGTTCGGCGCGAGGGCGCAGACGACGGATGATGCGCTGATGAGGGCGAGACCGAACAGCATCAGGGACTTGGGGTGGTAGCGCGAGCCGAGGAGGCCGGCCGGGATGTCAAGGCTGAGCCGGGCGACGGCGAAGGCGGATATCAGGAGGCTCACGCCCGTGACGCTCGCGCCGAACTCCAGGGCGTAGAGAGGCAGGATAGGCGATATCAGGGTGTAGCCCATCATCACCAGAAAGACGAAGGCCGAGAGCGTCGCGACCATTCTGAGGTGCCGGTCCATTGCGGACCGGGCATCGCCTCCGGTGGGATTAACTTTTGGAGCGGCACAATAATGCTTCACATGGTAGGAGACGGCACAGGAGGGAGGAAGGGCCAGAAGGAGGATTGGAAGGAGCATGGGCACCAGCTGGTAAGAGTTCAAATAGGGTAAGGGCGATTGGGACCACGGAAGATAGGGATGGGGGGCCAGCGTTGTGGCCTGCAGAGTCGTCCAGTCCTTTCTCTGGTGGTGAAAAGATGACGGAAGAGGGAAAGAGGGGAATGCCTCTCATCGGGGACAAGATGCCGAGGCTTGAGGTGCACACGACCATGGGCAGGAAGACCATACCTGACGACTACAAGGGGAAGTGGCTGATACTCTTCAGCCACCCCGCGGACTTCACGCCCGTGTGCACCACTGAGTTCGTGGCCTTCGCGAAGCGCTTCGAGGAGTTCAAGAAGCTCAACTGCGAGCTCCTCGGACTCTCGGTGGACCAGGTATTCTCGCACATAAAGTGGGTCGAGTGGATAAAGGAGAACCTGAAGGTGGAGATACCATTCCCGGTGATAGCCGACTCCGCCGGAAAGGTCTCGGAGGCGCTCGGGATGTTCAACCCGAACAGGACCGCCACCGTGCGCGCGGTCTTCTTCGTGGACCCCGAGGGCACGATTCGCCTGATGCTCTACTACCCGGCGGAGATCGGCCGGAACTTCGACGAGATTCTGCGCATAATGAAGGCCTTCGCAATTTCTGATAAGTACGGCGTGGCAATGCCTGCGAACTGGCCGAACAACGAGCTCATAGGCGACGAGGTCATTGTCCCTCCGGCGAACAACGTCAAGGACGCGGAGGAGAGGCCCAAGAAATACAAGTGCTACGACTGGTGGTTCTGCCACAAAAAGCTCTAGCCGGCTTTTTACCCAGACCCCGCCCCTCCGAGCTGCGGGACGAGCCAGCGAGGGCACTGAGGCTGTGAAGCGGTCCGGGGCAATCGTTAAGAGCCTACACGACATATTGACAGGCCAAAGGGTGAAATGGATGCGAAGGCGCTTGGTGGAGGTAATGGTCGCGGCCCTGCTCATGCTCGCGCCGGCCATTGGCCCGCCATCCGGCGGGGTCTATCTGGGCCCGAGGGTTGTGGTCGACGTCGGCAGCACAAATCTCGACGAGGGCGCCTCGACGGTCGTTTATGTGACCGTCTACAACGATTCAGGCGTGAGGGTCGCCGGGGCCACGGTGAACGTCGAGGCCGAGCTGGGCACCTTCGACCGCACCAGCGCACAGACAGGCTCGCAGGGCGTGGCCAACTTCGTCTACACCGCCCCGCTCGGCATTTCCGAGGCGAGGTCGGTCAGAATCAACGCCACCGCGATCTACGACCTCCCCCCCTACACGAGCGGCTTCGCAATGGTCTGGGTGAGGACGGTGGCGCGGGTGGGAATTGACGGCCCGGACCAGGTCCGGTCCGGCGGCCCGGCGGTCCGCTACACCATCCGCGCAACAAACGGGTCTTCGCCAATCGCCGGCGCATCGATATTCGTGGAGGCGCCCGCTCTCGGCGAGGTCGTGGACCAGCAGAGGATTACAAATGACGCCGGGACGGGGTGGTTCGACTATCGCCCGCCGGCGTCCCAGACGGGCGAGGTGGTGCTCCGGGTGAGGGTCCAGCCCGAGACCGGCCCGCCTGTGACCGGTTCCAAAACCATACAGGTGGTCGCGGAGATCGCCCAATTGACCGTGTCCATCGAGACGGACAGGGACCCCCTGCCCTGCTGGGGGAGCTCGAACCTCACCGCCACGGTGCGCAGGGGCGGCCAGCCGGTCCCGAACGCCACCGTGACGTGGCTTGCGTCGCAGGGGTGGAGGTCGGCATCCAGCACTGTGACGGATTCCGACGGCCGCGCCAGGATACATTACACGGCCTCCAACTCCAGCGGCTCGCTCTGGGCGGGTCCGGTGACGGTCTCCGTCACGGCGACATACGGTTCCGAGAGCGCCCGGGCCAACCTGACCTTTCAGGTTGCCCCATACGCCGTCGGTTGGACGGCCGAGCTGGTCTATTCCTCCGAGGGGTCACAGCTCGTGCCCGGGGAGAGGCTCGTGGTCAACCTGAGCCTGCGTCTCCCGCCGAGCAGGTCCTGGGAGTTCATTACCCCCGTGTCGGTGCGGTTGAGGCTCTGGACGGAGGGGGGCTCGGTGATTCACAACCGCACCGTCGGGCAAGGGCTCTCGATTCTTCCCGGGCTCGACTGGAGTTCCGGGCCGATTGAGCTCCTGACGATTCCGGACCCGCCGACCGTATCACGGTACTATCTTCAGGCCACAGTCTACTCGGAGTATGGAGGTTACATATATCACGAGTTCGCCGGACCGGTCGTTATCCGTGTGATAACACAGCGCGGGGGCTGGACCTTTCTGCATTATATGGCCGATGACAACGACCTCAGGGGCTGCGCCAACCGGTCCCTGAACAGACTGGAGACGGGCGGGCCCGATGGCCAGTGCCAGTATCTGGTGGAAAAAAGTGGTGTGTGGGGCGAAACCTACCGGTACAGACTCAGAAGGGACACGGACGAGCGCAACCTCAATCTGCAGCTGCTGGCCACGCTCCCGGAGCTTGACATGAGCTCACCGGAGACGCTCCTGGACTTCCTGAAGTGGGGCGCTGACTACGCGCCCGCCGAGAACTACTTTATCGTCATCTGGGACCACGGGGGCGACTGGAGGGGCGTGTGCTGGGAGGGCCCCCTCGACAGCCACATTGACCCCCTCGAGCTCGAGCAGTGCCTCAGGGAGTTCAGGAGCCACGCCCGGAAGCCGCAGATTCTTCTCTTCGACGCGTGCCTGATGTCGTCGGCGGAGGTCTACTGGAGAATTCTGGACGATGTGAACTACGTCGTGGGGAGCGAGACGGTGATCTACGCCAGCTCCGAGATTCTCACCCCGGAGGGCCTGAGGCGCTTCTTCTCGCACTACCCCCCGACTCCGGAGCAGGCCTGCAGGGATGTCATGAACGGCTTCAGGGAGAGCGACCATCTCAACTATCCGATGGGCACTGTCAGGACAGAAATGGCGGTTCCGTTTCTGGCCGCCCTGAACAGATTCTGCGACAGGTTTATTGAGAACTGGGACGCGCTGGGGGGCATATTGTTCCAGAGGGTCACCCTCGCGTGGAAGGTGGATTATTACGCCGCAGACCTGAGATCCCTGTTGACGCAGATCCGGAGAGATATTCTTTCCCTCCCGGATGCGGGCAGGTACGCGAGCGTTGTGGCCTCGATTGATGATACGGTTTCGGCAATGGATGCGATGTTCCTCGACAGGCATCTCGAGGGGGATTATAAACAGCTGGGGTTCGGCTGCGTGAACATCTTTCTGGCCATACGCAACTCGACCTATCAGAAGCTGAGGGATGAGTACCTGAGGACCACATTTCCTCACGACTACGGCTGGGTGAGGCTTTTTGAGCTCCTGTTCCCTCCGGCCCCTGAAGAATCACAATCACATGACTATACAGTATGGCCCCCCGTCAGGGGAATCGTCCATTTCCCTCTTGTGAATGTTTCACTGACGGGTATCGGAACAGACGGGGAGAGCCTGACGGGGAACATCAGCGTCGGCATCGACGTCAACAACAGCGGGAACAGCGCGGGCTTCAGCATCGTCGTGGACCTGGTGTCCCTGAACGGCACCCTCTCAACATTTCCGTCCAGCATTGTGCTGAGAAAGGTGATTCCGGTGGCGCCGGGAGAAAGAGGGGGAACGAAAAAAGTAATGGACCTGACGGTCCCATCCGATGACATGGTCCTCACAATTCTCTCCCTCGTTGCGGAGGACGGCACGGTCTTCCATCAGCAGGAGCTCGGAAGGCTCATGATGCGCTCCACTCCGCGCAGCGGGAGCCCGCCTGGGCTGGTCATAAATGCGTCCAGAATCGCGCTGCTCGAGGGCGAGAGTGTCTCGCTGAGCGCCGCCGCCACCGACCCGAATGGGGACCGCGTCGACGTGTGGTGGGACCTCGACCTGCGGGACGGGGTGGGCCTCGACGCCTCCGGCCTGTCGGTCACGGCCTCATTCAGGGGCGCGTGGAACCGGACCGTGACCTGCATCGCCTCCGACGGAAACTGGACGGTCGTCCGCCAGCTCGAGCTGAGCGTGAGCCCCGACCCGTCCAATCGCCCCCCGTCGGCCGTCCTGAGCTTTGAGCTCGTTGACGCCTCCACGGTGCTCTTCAACGCCTCCGGCTCCTCGGACCCGGACGGAGACCCGCTCGAGTTTTTCTTCCTCTTCGGCGACGGGAGCTCATGGGGCTGGACCTCCTCGCCCCTCGCCACCCACATCTACGAAAAAGGGAGTTATGAGTGCGTCGTGATGGTGCGCGACAGAGCGGAGTACGGCGGGGCCTGCGCCGCTGTTGCGTTCAATATCACCGGCGGGCCCCCCCGGCCCGGGAACCGGGCGCCCGTCGCCTCCCTCTCGCTCTCCGCAGTGAGAGTGAGGGCCGGTCAGGCCGTCACGGCCGACGCCTCGGGCTCCTCGGACCCCGACGGCGAGACACTTGAGTACAGGTTCGACTGGGGCGACGGAAACGCCACGGACTGGTCGCCCTCGATGACAGCCAGCCACGCATACGCGAGGCCCGGGAGCTACAATGTCACGCTGAGCGTCCGGGACGCCGGAAACCTGACAGCCGGAAACACCACCACCATCTTTGTCAGGCCGGCGCCCGGGACCGGCGCCCCCGGAAAATTCATTCCGGGCCCGGGCGCGGCCGCAGCCTCCCTCGCCATCACCATGGTAACCGCGATACGGGCTCGCCGCCGGAAGCTCTCTCCTGATGCAACAGACCAAGCCCCGGCCGGTCTCTACCGGCGCGTGTGGAATTTCTGGTTGGGTGGTCCGGCGAACTTTCGAACAAATCCCTTCCGGATTGGTAGAGATTGAATTCTCAGGCACAGTGGAATCGGCGGTGCTGGCAGTCATAGCATAAAAAGAGACTATGAATCGCGCAAATAAAAAAAGAAATATTTTAATATTAAAAAAAACAATAACTTTCATAACGTTATATAAGTTAAATAGGTGTGTTGGTACAAATATTATTTTGAAAAAGCCCTGGGCATCGTCAGCATCCCGGGCAATCTGGGGTGACAGAATGAGTGAGAGGAAGGAGAAGGCGTTGGACAGGCCCTTTGTGCAGGGCCAACTGGGACGAAGTCTTCTAACAGAACGCCCGCAGGATGGGGGCCATGCCAACCGCGCTCTCTTCGACCGCTTAAGTCTTTTAAATGTACCCGGCAAGAAAAGACTTCAAAAAAATATATCAGCAGAATTTAATCATTGAAAAAGGGTGGCAATTATGGGCGTTGACCTTGTACCGAGATTGAAGAAGATGAGGCGTTACGGCATTCACTTTACCGCTGGAGGTGGGGACATGATCGCGTGCTTTATGCTGTTCACGGGCGCCGGCGGGAGCGTTCTGGAAGCGATTGAAAAGAATTACGGATACGTGAAAAAAGCTGACGCCCTTCGGCTGGCTGATAGACTTGAGAGTCTCTATGAGCGTCTCAGGAAAGACGACCTGCGCCCTTACATTGAGCACAGAGCCCCGGTTTCGAAAAAGAAGCTGGAGGCGTTGGTCCTGTCCATTGCGAGGGATATCGGTCTCCCGAAGCCGCCGAAGTAGCTGAGGGACGAGATGGTGGGGGTCATCTCCGACCCTTACTGGGAGCCGCATATTGACTTCCCCGACCTGATAAACCTGTGCCGGAAGGGCGGGGGCTTCTGGTGGTGCTGAGACAAGTGTGAGTTGGCCCATCCGGATTTCCGGGAGACATCTGCCCACGCCGCACATGTCTCCCTCTCTCGGATTTGGTCTTCCCAATCCAGCCACCAAATCCTCGATGAACCGGGGTTCAAATCCGGATTTCGTGAGTCGGTAAAATGGGATAGTGGGCCCATCCGGATTTGAACCGGAGATCTCCTCCGTGTCAGGGAGGTGTCATACCAACTAGACCATGAGCCCACGGGTCTACGGGTCACCGCCGCTGCAGCGCGCCATAATAATCTGCCTGTTCAAATTTCTTTCGGATGAAGATGGGTGATGAAGAGGCTCGAAATGAAACTGATGGGCAGGAAAGACTCGTGTTCGGAGCAGGGTTATTCGTTATCGGTCAATGTGCCTGACCGAGCGGACAGACCGCGAGGACGAGCGTCGGGCACAACAGCCGAGGCCGGATACGGCCGAGGCTGCGAGCCGAACGGAGTCTGGCAAGCACGCTTAGCCATTTTCATCCAATTTTCTCTTCCCAACTTCGGGGAATAAAGAAGCCAGCGGGAGGGCAGTGACTCGTTGGAATTCTTATATTAACTCTTGCCGGTTCCGATAATGTATATATATTACACAATTGATAATTATACGGGTTGATGGAATGAGCCTACGGCTCTTTCTCTGTGCGGCGCTTGCACTCCTCCTCTGTGCTCCCACACTGCCTCCGGTGGGCATCTCCAGCGGGACTGGAGGCAGGGCTCTTTACACAACCCTCACAAGCTTCGATGACGGCAGCACGGAGGTGGTGATGCACTTCTATGAAGCCGGCAGCAACGCCAGCGCTTCCATCTCCATCCCCGCTAGGGCCATAATGAAGCGAGCGACAGTCCAGCTCTGGGGCCACATGCTAGGGACAATGGGCTGCTTTGTTGACGACACCACGGAGGACTTCCTTGCCGGCAACGCGACGAACATCACGGTCCACAACGGCAGCCTTCTCCTCAGGCCATTCTTATCCACCAAATGGTACAACACGGGCAGCAGGCCCTCTTATATCGCCACCGGGGACCTCAACTCCGATGGCCTGACCGATGTTGCCGTCGTCAACTCGGGCTCGGACACAGTCAGCGTCTTGCGGCAGAATAGGACCTTTCGGACTCTGGAGGCCCAGCTCACCTATAATTTCGGTCCAGGACTCGCGGCCGCGGCCATCGGGGATCTCAACGGCGATAGCAGGGAGGACCTTGCCGTCGCCTGCGCGGGTTCTGGGACCCTCGAGGTTCTCTATCAGGCCAGCGACGGCTCCCTGGGCTCAGCGACGAGGTATGTTTCCGGCGGCGGCGCCCGGGGCCTCGCTATCGGCGACTTCAACCGGGACGGGAGAAAGGACGTCGTGGTCGTGAACTCGAACGACGGGACCATCTCGCTCTTCCTCCAGAGCCCCCCGGGGCTGCTCGAGAGAAAGGCCGTGATCCAGGCCGGCTCTGCGCCATGGGCGGTTGCGGCCGGCGATGTGAACCTCGACGGCAAGGACGAAGCGGTTGTTGTCTGCAGGGGCGATAGCACATTGGTCGTTTTCAGGCAGGACCCATCCGAGTTCCTTGTTAGGGATTCAATATACGAGGTCGGCGCGGGGCCGGTCTGCATCGCGATTGGGGACCTGAACCGGGATAGCAGAAAGGACGTGGTAGTGGCCGAGCAGAACTCGAGCTCCATCGGCCTCCTGCTCCAGTCCTCCAACGGCAGCTTAGGCCCGAGAACCGCGGTACCTCTGGATAGCGCACCCGCTTCCGTCGCGTGCGGCGATGTTAGCTATGATGGGAGGAGCGACGTCGTGGCTGCATGCCCAGCCTCCAACCGCACCGTCGTTCTCCTCCAGCAGAGCGAGGGCCTGCTAGCGCCTCCTGACGACTACAGAACAGGCAGCTCCCCCTCCTTCTCAACAATCGCGGACCTCAACCTGGACGGGAAGTGCGATATCGCGGTCGCGAGCTCCGGCGACGGAACCCTAGGCGTGCTGCTGATGAGGCCCACGCCCCCCGCGAAGCTCAACCAAATGGTCTCCTACGCGGCCAGCTCCGCCCCCATCGGACTCGACATCGCCGACCTCAACGCCGACGGGCTCGAGGACGCTGTTGTCGGAAATGCCGGGAGCAACACAGTCGGCGTCTTCTTGCAGGGGCAGGATGGCAGGCTCCAGGCGCAGAGGAGCTACTCCCTGTCCACCCCGCTCGGCCTGACCACATGCGATCTCAACTTGGACGGGAGGACCGACATCATAGGAGCGAGCCAGGGCTCCAACGAGATTGTGATTCTCTACCAGACATCGAACGGCGACTTCACCGGATCGCCGGTCAGGTGCCCCGTGAACCTCTCGACTGGGGGCCTATACATCGTGGACGCTGGCGACCTGAACTCGGACGGCCGTCCCGACATCGCCGTCTCCGGCGTGGTCACGAACCTCGACGAGCCCAATGTTGTGGTCGTCCTGATGCAGAACCCGTCGACGGGGGAGTTCGACACACAGCTAAACCTCACCTGCGCAGGCGCCAGAGGGGTTGCGATCGGCGATGTGAACCACGACGGCAGGAACGACCTCTGCTGCGTCGCCTCCACGGACACGGAGCTCCATATCCACCTCCAGCAGCCCGACGGAACCTTGCGCGCAACGCCCGTGCGCTATTCCACCGATTCCTACCCCCACGGTCTCAGGGTCGCGGACATCAACCACGACGGAAGAAATGATGTCGTTGTGGCGTGCTGGAACGCCAACTCCCTCAATATATTCTATCAGACTGCCTCCGGAGAGCTCGCTCCGAGGAAGGTGCTCTCCGTCTCCAGCCTTGGAGTGGACGTCGAGGTTGGGGACTACGACAGCGATGGCCTGAGGGATCTAGCCGTGAGCCACTACTCCGGCTCGAGCACCCTCAGCCTCCTGAACCAGACGAGGGAGGGGGCGTTTCTGGGCCCGACGAGCCTCTCCACTGGCAACCGACCTGCGATGATCGCGTCGGGGGACTTGGACGGAGATGGGAAGCTCGACCTCGGCGTCGCCAACCAAATCAGTGGGAACATCGGCGTCTTCACTCAGCAATTCTCTGCTGACACGAACGGCATCTATGTATCTAGAACCGTCGAGCTCCCCTACGAGGTCTCCGAACTCACGCCCTCTTGGCTCGCCACCCTCACGGGCACAAACCAGAGCCTCTCGGTCGAGGTGACGAACGACGGCGGAATGAGCTGGACACGAGCCGTGAACGGCCACCCCGCGACATTTGCGGAGCCAGGGCACATTCTGGGCTACAAGGTGGCGATGAGCACGATATTTCTAGATCGGAGTCCACGCCTAGAGAACATGACTATCCATTACATTATGTCTAGTTATCCCGTGGACCCATCGCTGGACATCGGCGATGTGGGCCGGCCGATATGGAGCTGGTCTGGGCCCTTCGGCCCGGACCCGCGCCCCGCGATCATCGACTTCACCGAGAGGGTCAACGCCACCCTCCACACCGTCTCCCCGGGCGGGGACGGGCTCGTGAGAATTCCGATTGTGGTGCGCTCGGGCTCTCTAGGTACCCTCCGCCTCACGAACCTAAGCGTGAGTTACGACTTGGCTCCTGAGAGGCCGGTGCTCCTGGGCCCCGTCGGGGGAGAATTCGTAACCACCCTCACCCCCGCCTTCCGCCTCCTGGCCAACGACAGCGACACGACCGAGCTCCAATTCAAGATCGAGATTTCCACGGACAATTTCACCACATTCAAGGTCCACAGCCAGGTGGTGACAAACGATGGGTGGGACAAGAGCGCCTACAGGCCGGGGGAGCCCGCCACATTCCAGCTGAGCCACTTCGACAGGCTCCAGTCCGATGGACCCTACAGCTGGAGGGCATATGTGTGGGACGGGAGCGTCTGGTCCCCGCCATCGGAGCCGGGCTTTTTCCGCGTTGACACAAGGCCTCCGGTTGCGAGGGTGGAGCAGCTCTCCTCATACCAGAACACCACCAGATTCACAGTCAGATGGAGCGGGAGCGACCCGGAACCCGGCTCCGGCCTCGCACCCACCGGCACGTTCGACGTTCAGTTCAAGGACCGGGAGAGCGCACCGTGGCAGGACTGGCTCACGGGCACGAATCTCACCTCGGCCGAGTTCCCCGGCGCGCAGGGGAGGACCTACTACTTCCAGGTAAGGGCGAGGGACGCGGCCGGGAACACGGGCACCTTCCCGATGGGCAATGGGGACACGCAGACAATGGTTGACGCGACCCCCCCATCCGGGAGCGTGGTTGACGACGGCGACGTGACCCAGGAGCACACACGGCTCCACGCGATATTTTCTTTCTCGGACGTGGAGAGCGGGATAGTCAGGTACGAGTACTGGATAGGGACCGCGCCGGGGAGTTCCGAGAACCTGACCCTGCCTCCCACGGTGACCGAGAGCAGCGAGGTCACCGCCACCAGCCTCTTTCTTTTCAATGGAACCAGATACTATTTCACGGTCCGCGCGCTCAACGGCGCGGGTCTCTGGTCGCAGCCCCAGAGCTCCGACGGAATTCTCGTCCGTCTGAGAGCGCCCGCAGCCTCCGTGACCTACACGGGCGGGGTGCAGGCCGAGCGCCTTATCCACCTCAATCTCGCATCCTCCGACCCAAACCTCGTCGGAATTCTCGACGGGGACCTCGAGTTCCGCTCGGCGCCCGTAATCGGGAGGGCCCCAGGCGAGTGGACTTCCTGGACCGAGTTCGGCCAGGGGGACTGGGGTGAGCCACCTAGCCAAGTGGCACCGCTAGAGTTCGAGGGAGAGCCGGGGAGGTTCTACAGGTTCAGGTACAGGACAAAAGACGCCGCCGGGACCTTCTCGGACTACACTGAGCCGGGGGTCTTTGTCAGAATCAACCGCGCGCCACAGCCCCAAATCGGTGCGAAGAGCCGCGCGGAGGTGGGGCAGAAAATCGCTTTCACGGCCGCGGGCTCCAGCGACGAGGACGGCGACCCGATGCGGTTCACATGGGACTTCGGCGACGGGGCGTGGGGCTACGGGGCGGAGGTCAAGCATTCCTACAAAAAGCCGGGGAGGTACACGGTTACCCTTTACGCCGACGACGGGGTTGAAAACTCAACCACCGCGCTCACCGTGAGGGTCGAGGCCCCGCCATCAGGTGTCAATGCCCTCTACATCGCGCTCCCGGTGGTCGCCATAGCGGCCGCGCTCGCGGGCTTTCTGGTATATGCGGTGGTCTCGAGAAGATCTAGGGCGCGCGCTCAGGCCCCAACGGTTGTGCCGGGAACGGAGTATGTCCCCCCGCCGCCTCCCGCAACGAGAGAGGAAGCGGAGGCGGAGATCGCGGCGGCGAGGAACGCGATAAAGGAGCTCGAGGAGGTTGGGGTGGACACGGTCCGTGCGAGCAGGATGCTCGCTCTAGCGGAGTCCTTCCTCTCTGATGGGAACCCAGACATGGCGGCCCAGTACGCCAGAAAGACGATGAGGCTTGCGAGGGACCAGAAGGAGAGGAAGGAGTCGGAGGTGGACGAGGACACGGCCCGCCAGTTCATCAATCTAACCCAGCGAATGCTCGAGGACGCCGAGGAGGCCGGGCTCGAGGTCAGGGAGGCCAAGAAGCTCTTCGGCCTCTCCATGTCCTTCCTAGCAGAGGGGAACTACGTCACGGGCATGCAGTACTCGAAAAAGGTTCGGAAGATTCTGGCGGAGCTGAGGGAAAGGAAGGCCGTGACGCTCACGAGGGAAGCGGTCGAGAAGGAGCAGGCGGAGGCCGGGAGACTCCTCGCGCTACTGGAAAAAGAGGTGGGGGAGGAGGAGTGGCCAGAGCTTGAGAGGGTGAGGGAGAGCATCGAGCTCTCCCGGATGTTCTTGGAGGAGGGGGACCTGGAGCCGGCGATGGAGGCGGCGTCGAAGGCTAGGGGAGCGGCGAAGGCCCTGAAAGAGGGTGGCAGGCCCCTGAGTCCGCAGGAGTGGAAGGAGAGGCTCAGGGCCCTGAGGGCAAGGCTGGAGGAGCTCAGGGGGGAGGGGCTCAAGGTCTCCGAGCCGCAGAAAATGCTGAAGTTCTCAGAGTCATTTGCGATGTCCGGCAACATGGAGATCGCGACCCAGTACCTCCGCAAGGCCGAGAAGCTGGTCAGGGACATGGAGGAGAGGGCCGGGGCCGAGGCCGTCCCGGAGGAGAAAACGGCAGCGCCTGCCGAGGCGCGGGCGCCAGCGCCGCCCCCTGCCCCAGCACTCTGTCCGGAATGCGGCGAGAGAGTAGAGGAGGACTGGGTGGTCTGTCCGCTCTGTGACCACCCCCTCAAGAACGCGCCGCCCCCCGCCCAAGCCGGGCAGGGCGAAGGTGCCCCAAGGGTGGCGAGACCGGTAGAGAACGGTGGGGAGCCGAGAGTGGCCAGACCAGTGCAGAAGTGAGCTATCCGTGTGGTCTCATGGTGGGCCGAGGAGTGGACAACCCGCAATTCCGGCGGGAAACGGTTGGACACATTCACGTTTGTGGTGATGGACGACATCGCAAAGCATGGTGCCGTCCCCCCCTGCGCGCCTTTTTATAGCCCATAACGGCCTCTTCCAATAAAGCAGGGTTGATGCGGTAAATTATGGAGTGAATCTGCTCTGAAGGCCGAGTGCTGTCGTTTCCATAGGAAATGGAGGTACCAATGTTGGAACTCACGCCGCACAAAAATTAATATCGTCCTCTCGGTATTGAGACGTTTATGGAAGGGGAGAGGGGCGAACCTCCTGAACAAGCCGCTGAGCTTCCGAAGGCCGTTCTTGATTTTTTCTCATCCGGCGAGCCGAGGCTACTAGTCGTGTCAGGGAGGCCGCGGGTTGGAAAAACGATATTTGTCCTCGGACTCGCTGGCTGCATCGCGCCCCCACGCGAGCGCCATATCCTTTTGACAAAGAGGCTGGAGCAGGAGGTGCTCGAGGCCCATCCCTGGGTCAGGGATGCACTCGAGCGGGAGGAGACCGGGGAGGCGCGCGCTACAGCCGTCGCGGGTTCAATGCCCAATGGGACTCCGGAGGATGTGGGGGAGCCGCCGAGGATGAAGAGCGCGAGAGAGCTCTTGGACAAGATTCTTGAGGAGCTCTCCGCGGGGTCTCAGCTCGATACCGCCCTGGAAAAAGCGGTCGGAGAAGGCGAAATCGCGACCCCCGGTGCAGAACGCGCTAGAAGCCCGGCCAGCCCCCCGCCGGACATGAGCGGCGTGAAAAAGGTGCTCGGCGAGAAAGAGGTTCCGGAGCTCGAGCGCCTCTTCCGCTCCATCGACGCTTCTGGAGGGAGGCGGGGCGTGGCCATCGTCGACAGAATCGATAGGCTGGCGGAGAAATACGGAACGAGCCCGGCCGGGCTCTGCAGGGCTCTAAAGGAGGAGATCGTGGGCCGCCGCAGAATTCATCTCATTGTTGTCCCAGAGAAGACGGGCAGCGAGCTTGAAGGCCTCGCCGACGCCGTGGTGAGGCTGAAGGACGTCAGCCAGGGCGATGAGTTCCTTGGCCAGCTCGAGCTGTGGGGGAGTGTAGGCTCGAAGAAAACGCGCTGCATGTACGCGCTGCGGGGTGGCAGATTCATGACCCTCAAGGGAATAGACACCTGGAGTTGAGAGGGGAGGCAGGCCGCGCCGCTGGGCGAAGTCTGGTCGCCCTCCCCGCTCGCCCCAAATTGTGGAGTCCTGAATTAAATCCCTCTCGTTGATTTGAGTTCATGCCCAGGGCTTCCTATGCACCTTGAATTTTCTTGTAAGTTGATATGTAGATGCCTTACCCTTTTCCATCTCCCTGATGAGCCATCTGAACTTTCTCTTTGTGAGCTTCCGCATGTATTGATATGGTTTTAGGGCTCTTTATTTGCCGAGAGGAAGTTATTTCGGGATTCGACAGCCACCGCCACCAATCGAAATTTATAAATAGTACATAAAATAAACATCGAGATGCCGTGCCCGGCGGCGCGGAACCCGGGCCCGAGGGGAGGAAGTTGGTCGGAAAAGTCACCCGAATTCGGACGAAGGGCCACGCTCCAGGAATCCCCCCCGACCACAACGGAATCGGCCGCTATATAGCAGTGCTGCATAGCCATGGGTCTCTTATCCGTGCCACGGCGTCGCGCAGGTCTTTGCAGGCCGGCAGGACTGAGAGGGACGGCAGAGTGGAGGAGCTCCAGCACGCGCTGGACAGCGAGACCCGCCAGAGGCAGGAGCTCGCGGCCTCTCTGAAGAGGGCGGAGGACGAGCTCCAGCAGCTCAGGCAGAGAACGGACCGGGGAGGCGGAGCGAATGGCCTCACGCTGGAGGAGGAGCTCAAGGCGAAGGAAGAGGAGCTCAACAGAATCAAGAGTGACTATGCGACAAAGATGAAGAACTCCCTCGCGCTCCAGAGAATCAAGTACGAGCGAGAGATCGATGCCCTCCGGAAGGAGCTCCGCAAGCTCACGATGGGGCGCGACGAGGTCACAGAGGAGCTCTCAAAGAGGGAACAGGAGCTGACCGAGAGGGAGAACCGGCTCAAGCACCAGATAATGGAGCTGAACGAGCAGCGGAGGAAGCTCGAGGCTGATGCCGAGCAGCTCAGGAAGGCCAGCGCAGCCCTAGCGAAGCCCTCCCCGGAGCTCGAGGAGAGAATTCGAAACCTAGAGAACGAGGTCCTCCGCTACAAAACGAGCCTCGAGGTCAAGACCGAGGCCCTCAAGCGAGCCGAGGAGCAGCTTGCGGCCAAGGAGGCTGAGTTCAAGGACTACATGGCCAAGATGGAGGAGCAGCTCAAACAGAACGACTTGAAGGCCGAGCTCGAAAATGTGAAGAAGGGCTCCATCGCCATGATGAAGTACATCACCAGCCTCCAGCAGAAGAAGCAGGAGGAGGAGTTCAAGGCGATTCGGAAGGCGCTCGAGAATGAGATTCAAAAGAGGCTGCAGATAGAGGAGGAGCTGAGGAAGAAGGAGGAGAGCTTGGCGGCGCGCCAGAGGGCGCTTGGGGCGGAGATAGAGCGCGTTGCCTCCACAAGTAATGTGGACCTAGAGGCTGTGCGCAGGCTAGAGGCCGAGCTCCGGATGAGGGAGGAGGAGGTCAGGCGCAAGGAGGAGGCACTGACGCAGAAGGAAAAGGCGCTGGTCGAGAGAATCAAGGGTCTGGAGGGCGAAATTCAGAAGAAGATTCGCGATGGAAGAATGCTGGCGGACATCAAGAGGGAGTTCGCGCTAAAGGCCGAGGAGCTCAACTTGCTTAGGATGGAGCTCAAGCAGAAGGAGGAGGAGCTTCAGGCGCGCGAGAGGGCCCTGAACGCACGAGCCCCGCCCCCGGCCGGGGTGCCAAAGAACGTCGAGGCCGAGCTCAAGCGCCTCAGAGATGAGCTTGCATCGAAGGAGGCGGAGCTCAAGAGGCTCACCGAGCCCATCAAGTACAAGGAGCAGGAGTTCCTCAGGAGAGAGGAGGACCTCCGATACAGGGAGGAGCTGCTGAAGAGAGAAATGCTGAAGCTCGAGGAGGCCCGTAAGCAGCAGGCGACCATCGAGGAGAGCGAGCTGAAGAAGAGGCTGGAGGCGCTGGAGGAGCAGATAAAGCACAAGGAGGAGGAGATAAAGAGCAGGGAGAGCTACCTAAGGAAGAAGGAGGAAGAGCTCCGCCTCAGGGAGTCGAGAGTGATATCGAAGGAGATTCAGGCTAGGGAGGAAGACCTCAGGCTAGAGGTCTCGTCGGAGAAGGCCAAGACGGGCAATAGCCGCCTCGACGACCTCCTAATGGGCGGAATTCCGTTCGGGTCGAACGTGCTCTGCATAGGGCCGCCGTTCATCGGCAAGGAGGTGCTCGTTGCGCGATTCCTCCTCGAGGGCCTCCAGAAGGGGATTCCGGCGATCGTCGTGACGACCGACATCTCCCCACAGGAGATAAGGGAGGAGCTCAACGCCATCGTTCCCGGAACCCAAGAGTTCGAGAAGCTCGGCCTGCTCAGGTATATAGACGTCTACTCGAAGAGCATGGGTCTCGCTGAGGAGGACCCCGCCACGATATACGTGGACTCCCCGACCGATTACGCCGGGATAACACGGGCGATAGAGATGCTTTCGAAGCAGTTCAGGGAGAAGAGTACGACCTACAGGATGGCGGTGAGGTCGATATCGACACTGGTCACCTACTCCGACCCAACCTCGACCTATAAATTCCTGCAGATGACCACGGGCCGGGTGAAGCGCGCCAAGGTCGTGGCGATGTACACGATGGACAGAGGAATGCACAGCGAGACCGAGATACAGACCCTCGCCCACCTGATGGACGGCTCGATCGAATTCAAGACAGACGGTGTCAAGACCTACCTCAGCGTGCAGGGCCTGACAGACGTCCAGTCCCGCGCTTGGATTCAATACACCTACACCAAGAAGGGGCTGAATATCGGCTCCTTTGCCCTGGACCACATCAGGTGATGTGCAGAGGGCGGCGGCTCAGGAATGGTTCAGGAATGGTTTTAAGACAGCACTCCGATTCACGTCAATACGAGGAGGAGTAAAAATGGTCACCGGAAGCCGCAGAATTCTGATAGCATTGATGAGCGCCGCGCTGATTCTCACGGCATCGGCGGCTTGTCTAGAGAGCCCGCCCCAGCCACTGAACAAGCCCCCCGTCGCTAGAATCGGCTCGCCGGTCGAGAACGGTAGCTACGAGACTGGTCAGGAAGTCGTCTTCGACGGGAGCGGAAGCTACGACCCCGAGAAAAAGCCACTCACATTCAAGTGGGACTTCGGCGACAACACCACCGCCTCCGGAAACCTCACAAGGCATGCCTACGCTCTCCCGGGGAAGTACGTTGTAACGCTCGAGGTGAGCGACGGGAGGAAAAGGGGAATCGACAGGGTCACGATTCACGTGGCCCAGGCCAACCGGCCGCCGGTGGTCAGCTTTAGGACTAGCACCTCCACGGCTTCGAACGAGGAGGAGGTGGAGTTCAATGCGACCGAAACCCGCGACCCGGACGGAGACGCGATGGTTTTCAGATGGGATTTCGGCGACAACTCCAAGGCGGAGGGGGCCGTAGTCAGGCACATCTTCACAAAGGTCGGCATTTACAACGTGACCCTGACGGTCTCGGACGGGAAGACTCAGGCGAGCGGCGTCGCGGCCATCATCGTCTATCAGGCCAACCGGCCCCCCATGCCCGTGCTCACGGTCTCCGCCCCCGCCGCTTTTCTGGGCGATGAGCTCGAGTTCAACGCCTCCGCCTCCACGGACGAGGACGGAGACACGCTCTCGGTCCACTGGGACTTCGGCGACGGGAGCTCGGCCGAGGGCATGGTGGTCAGGCATGCGTTCTCCTCCCCGGGCGAGTTCAACGTGACCGCGACCGTGAGCGATGGAAAGCTCTCGCGAAACGGGACACTCTCTGTTGCCGCGCTGCCGAGGGCCTCCATCCTTATCGACTGGAACCAGAGCGACTACGGGTACATCGTGAGGCTGGAGGCCCCTGTCGATTCAACCAATCTCTCATTCATGGTCGTCGATGATTCCGGCGAGCGCGACGCTTCTCCGAACGTGACCGCAATCTCAGCGACTGAGTACAGGGTAAGGCCCTCAGTTGCGCCGGTTGTCGGGAGGACACTGACCATCACCGTCCTTTATCTCGATAGGCCGGTCGGGAGCCGGGTACTGCACATCTACGAGAACTCCCCATTCCCGGGCCGGGACCTCACGGCCGAGTACACAATGGAACTCCGTTACAGGACCACTGGCGAGATGAATGAGGAGTGTCTGAACCTTACCAGCCGGGCCGAGATTCAGGTCCGGGGCCCCTCGGCAAAGTATAGGGTGTTGATCGTCAACGGGACCCAGTGGGCGAGGGAGGTGGACGAGGAAGGCAACGTTATGTTGGGGGAGAGCGTGATTGTGGGCTGGATGGACCGGAGCCTCTTCTGGGGGACCGAGCTCAACTCGAGTATGGAGATGGCCGGCAGCGGGAACATGAGTTCGTGGAACTCGACGGGGGTCGAGAGGGCCCGCCTCTACGGAGAATCGGTGATGAGGACGGTCAACGACAACCGGACCTATATATACCAGTCAATGAGGGGCAATCAGGGCTTCTTCAATCTGACATGCACGGTCGAGACCCTCGGCATCGAGGACCACGCCAACGGGAACGGCAGAATCTACCGTTGTATAAAGACCAGAACAAATGTATCCGGGGATGGCTTCTTAGACACTGGTTTCGGGGTTGTGCATCTGATGGTCTTCAACGAGACCATCGCGTGGCAGGTGTGTGAGGAGCGCTACAGCAACACCACGATATACATCCAGTTCGAGCAGAATATGTATCTCGTGAACGACACATCTGGCGAGTGGACGTGGCTCGACGATGAGAGCGTTTCCGGAGAGCGCTACGAGGACTCGAACGGCGACGGTGTCTACAACCCCGACCCGGTGCCGCTGGATCTTGACGAGGCCTTCACCTTCCACGGGCCGATGCCCCGGGAGCTCGCCGTCGGAGACAGAATCGTGGGCGTGAATAAGTACGGTGTCCGTCTACAGCTCGAGGTGACCGAGGAGGGGGTGAGAGTGGTGGAGGGCTCCGAGTGCGGGGTGGTGAAGATTGTGACGGTCTACTCCTCGGCCTCGGGCAACGCCACGGGCACGGCGACGAGCTGGGTGGTGTCGGAGGGGAACCTTACGGGGCTCGTTGTCGAGTCCTTAGAAAGGAAGAGCTGGATGGGCGAGATTGCGACGGAGACTAATGAGATGACCATGAGACTCGAGCGGGTGAGGGAGGACTGAGGCAGCGCCACTAGGCCGGAGCCCCTCTTGGGGGAGGCTCCGGCGGAGGATGGAGGGGGGATTCAACGCACGAGCTCGCGGAGGTGGTGAGACGGATATTCGTCTACCACGGCTTCGATGTTGAGGCCGAGAATGGGCTCCGGGCCCTGAGGGCATGCCGGGGCGGGATGGAGGTCCGGCTGGAGCTTGTCGAGAGTGGGGGCGAGGTCGGGGAGGAGGAGCTGTCTCGGCTGATATCTGGAAAGACCGGCCCGGGCAAGACAGTGGTCATATCGCTTGGCTGCTTCTCCGCCGGCGCCCGGCGGCTGGCCGAGGAGAGGGGTGTCCAGCTCTGGGACAGGGGCCGGGTCGAAGAGGAGGCAGGGCGCGTGATCGTGGCGGAGCTCGACACCCGCAGGGCGAGGCTGCCCGAGGACAGCCTGCTCGAAGCGCTTCTCGGGCGGAGAGGGGCGAGAGAGGAGGAATTCCGGGAACCCTCTCCAGAGACCCCTCCAATAACGATGGCGGGGGGGGAGGCGATGGTCAGGCCGAGGGTCACGCTCGAGGAGGCGCGGCGGCTGGCCGGAGAGCTTCTAGACTGCGCTTTTCGATTCGACCTCCGCTTCATGCCGTACTACTGCTTCAGCTACTCCGTTGATGCAAAGAACTCCGACCTCCCGGGCCACCGGAGCGCGGGCGTGGTTCTCGTCAACGGAATGAGTGGAGAGGCATCCGAGTGGAGGGGGCGGGAGCCCCTGAGCCCGATGAGCGAGGATGTGCCCCGGCTCGAGCCCGCAATTGAGCAATCGCGTGCAGAGGATAGAGCGCGGGACCGCGTGGTCGAGCTCTCGACTCGGGTCATCCATACGAAAAGAGAGAAGAAGAATGTGACGATTTACGAGAAGAAAACGGTTAGGCCCTCGCCGGAGGCTGTGCGGCTAGAGTTCAGGGGCCTACTCTACCTCCCGGTTTGGTGCATCGAGGGGAGCGATGGAGCTATTGTCCTTGACGCCCTTGAGGGAGGGGTGCTGAGGCGCGAGCTGCTCCACCCACCGACTGGTGAGGCCGCTGGTGACTCCATGAAGGTCTGAAGCCAGTTTTTTCCTCTCAGTCGGGCGAAAATTGTCAATTTAAGTAACTTTTATATTATAGCAATGTCATTCCATAAAAGATAACGATGGCTGAGGAAGATGAATTTGAGTGCCCTGAATGTGGAGCGACTGTTGGCGAGGAGGACACGAAATGCCCCAAATGCGGCGTCGAGTTCGCCACGGAGGAAGAAGGAGCTGAGAAGGAGGAAGAGGAGGCGGAAGAAGAGGGTGAGGAGGAAGAGGAGGCGGAAGAAGAGGGTGAGGAGGAAGAGGAGGCGGAAGAAGAGGGTGAGGAGGAAGAGGAGGCGGAAGAAGAGGGTGAGGAGGAAGAGGAGGCGGAAGAAGAGGGTGAGGAGGA
>JAWCLH010000022.1 GCA_038851035.1 Thermoplasmata archaeon | reverse complement strand
TGTAGTACCACTGGATGCTCACGGGATTCCCGTAGATGTCCTCAACATCGATTCCGAACTCGAGCTCGGTGTTCTCCTCGACCTGCGTCTCCTCGTCCGGCCAGAAGCGCTTTATCGTCGGCGCGTGGATTGGGGGGATGGCAGTGATTCTAAGCGAGTGGAGCCTGACCCTGCCGGCGCTGGAGCTGCTGATGTATATCGGAATTGTTAGGTTGTTCGGGCCCTGAACCGTCGACATCAGGTCATTGAGCGAGGAGAGGAGGTCGCCCTCGAAGGGGTTCTCACGGATGTTGGTCGTGTACTCGTAGACGATGCTCAGGTTCGTGAAGCCGACGCGGCCCCCGTATTTGCCGTACATCGTCACATTGATTGGAACGTCCACGAACTCGTTCCCATAGGCGTCCCTGTGGCTGACGGGAGCCGTTGCGAGATAGTTGTTGAGCATCTGGGTGAAGTCGGGGAGCCTCTCGGAGCCGTTCAGCTCCTCGTTCCTGTAGTCGATGATTCCGTCATCGAGAATGTCCACGGTGCAGTTGACCGCTCTCTGGCCCGCCGTGTAGACGATTGCGTTCATCAGGAGGTTCTTGAAGTTTGTGTCGCTGTAGTAGTTCTTGGCGCTCGGGTAGGACTGGAAGCATCCGAACGCGATCGGGCCGATGTAGACGCTCTTCCCGCCGCCGTAGTCCCAGCACGCGATGCAGTCGCGCCCGCTGGGGGACTTAGCCACTGCGATCGCTCCGCTCTTGATTCCGCTGGACGGGTACTCGCAGTACTGCTGGACCGAGAAGTCGTTGACGTTCTGGGTCAGCTCGTGGTTCTTGTTGGTTATCGTGATGGTGCCCGATGAGTCGTAGCTGTAGCCGGGACAGATCACCGGCAGAACATTCGCTATTCCCGTGCCCGCATTGGTCGAGTAGACTATCCAGCCCATCCCGATGAATCCCCCGCCGTTCTGGACCCATGTGTCCAGCGCTTTCTCGAACGTGGCGTGGTCGTCGTCGTTGTACCCCGCGTCGCCCGTGATCACCACAGAGTACTGTGAGAGCTCCTCCAATGTGTCGATGTCCGTGCCGGAAACGATGTTGGCGACCCAGCCGTTCTCCTCGCAGAGGGACTGGATGGAGTAGACCGGGTCGTTGCCCGGGGTGTCCCTCGCCCTGCTGCTCAGCGCGGCCTCGACCGCTACCATCCCACCCCCGCCGCCGCGCGGGTTGGTGATGTTCATCTGCGCCGAGACCACCCTGGCGCTCTTTGGCAGGCGAATCATCGTTGTGTTGTTGAATGCGCCCGTCTTGAAGGCGCTGGCGTTCATTATGGGGAGATCATTTATGAAAACGGTCTGTCTGCCGAGCGGTCCATAGCCCTTTCCAGTGAAGGCCCACTCGGGCTTTCCGTCGCCCCAGAAGTCGATCACCACATTGCTTGGGTAGTCCTTTCCCGAGCCGGGCATTGACGCTGAGGAAACCTTTAGCGAGATGTTGCTCAGGATGAGGCCGATCTGGACGGAGAGGCTGTTCTTCGTGTTCGTCCCGCCATAGGGGAAGTCGACGTTGAGCTCCTTCTGCCCGTCGCCGAAAGTCTCGATGACTATTTCGATGTTCCCCGCCGGGGCCCCCGGCGCGCCCGGGAGACAGAGCGGTAGCAGGAGACACGCCGCAAGCAGCGCCGCAAAAGCTCTGAGCACCATAAAGCACCCCCCGTACTAGCAACTTCCCCTACCCTCTCTATGGCTATATATTATTTGTAGTGCGGGTCTCAAAATCCCGGGCCCCCGGAGGGCTCCAGTCTCGACAGAATCCTCTCCCGAGCGGTGGCTGCGTTTGCCGAGCGGTCCGTAACCCCGCTCTTTCCTTTCAACCACACCCGCTACTTTTTACGCATGACCACCGCTCCCCAAGCGATGAGAAGAACTATTAGAACGATGATGAGCAGGGGCCAGAGGTATGCTTCGACGCCCGCACCCGCCTCCACCGGCGGCGCCGGCTCCACAACCGCTACCTTCTCCCAGCTGCTCTCGCCAATCTTGGCCGTGAAGGTGTGCTCTCCCTTCACCGCCTTCCATTGGAAGAACTGCCTCACCGTCTCCCCAGCACCCAGCGCAGGGATGCTCTCAGTCCCAAGACTGCGACCGTCCACAAGAAGCTCGACACTCAGCTCGGCCGCGGGCGCGTCGCCGATGTTCGTCACTGTCACTATGACCTCCACCCTGTCCCCAGCGCGGATGTCCATCCGCGACAGACCCATGATCACCGCAATCTCGACATACCTCACCCGCACCCTCACCGACGTGCTGTTCTTCGCACCCATCACGTCCGTGACCTCGAGCACTATCGTGTGCAGGCCGCGCGGGAGCGCCGTCTGGAACTGCGCCTCGCTCGAGAGAACGGTATCCCCCTCCTTCCAAACATACGTCAGCTCCTCCTCGTCCGGGTCGCTGCTCGATACCGCACTGAACTGTATCTGCTCCCCCTCTATGTACTCCAGCCTCTCCCTCGGTGAGTCTATCACCGGCTCCGGAGCCCTATTCCAATTGTCCACAGTCACCAGCCACTCGTACGAGTCGCTCAGCTCCCCGTCCGACACCACAACCTTCACCTTGTGCTGGCCCGCAGATTTGAAATTCGTCTTGTAGGTGTAGCTCTCCCCTATGTACACCTGAGCCCCGTCCAAATACCACGTCATCGTCAGAAGCGTGCCCTCGTCTTGGTCAGCCCCAGTCGCAGAGAAAGTCCAGCTCTGCGTCTCCCTTATCCTCGGGTTCGTCTTGGGAGAATACGCAACTATCACGGGCGCCACATTCACATTCTCCACAGTCACGTCCCACTTCTTCGTCGCAGTCAGCCCGCCTGGGTCGCTCACAGTCACCATCACTGTGTGCGTCCCCGCACTGAAAAAGTCGGGCGTGTACCTGTACCTGCTCCCGTTCTCCTTCATCTGCACCTTCCTGTCCAGCGACCACTGGTAGCTCAGCGGGTCCCCGTCTGGGTCGCTCGCCTCAACGCTGAACTCCACGGTCTCGTTCTCCCTAACCGTGGGATTGGTCACAGGAAGATGACTCTCTATCACGGGCTCTCGGTTGATATCCACCACCGTGATGTTCCACCGCTGCTCCGCTGCGCGGAGCCCGTTCTCCACCCTCACCTTAACGGTGTGCAAGCCCGCAGAGTCGTAGTCAAAGAAAAGCTTGATTCTGCTCCCAGTCTCGCCCTCCATCGGCTCCTCGTTGTAGTACCACTGGATGCTCACGGGATTCCCGTAGATGTCCTCAACATCGATTCCGAACTCGAGCTCGGTGTTCTCCTCGACCTGCGTCTCCTCGTCCGGCCAGAAGCGCTTTATTGTCGGCGCGTGGATAGGCGGAACCGCGGTTATCTTCAGCGAGTGCAGCCAGACCCTGCCCGGGGTCGTGCTCGATATGTATATCGGTATCGTCAGGTTCTCAGGCCCTTGCTTCGTGGACATAAGCTCGTTGAGGGAGGTCGCTAAATCGCCATCGTATGGATTCAGCCGAATTTCGGCGGTGGATTCGTAGACAATGCTCATGTTGAGCAGAGTTATCTTCCCGCCCCACTGCATGTTGATTATAATGGGAAAGGCCACGAAGGCGTTTCCGTAGGGGTCGGTGAAATTGACTTCGGCTGTCGTCATGAAGTCCCTCAGGGCCTCCGTGAAGACCACCTCCGTCCCGTTCAGGGGCGGCGTGGTGGTCTGATAATCAATTACTGTGTCGTTGCAGATGTCCACGGAGAGGTTGAAGGCCTTGCCGCTGATGTAGATTCTAACGTCGTATCTATAAGCGCTGGAATCAACCGAGCCGGTTGGTGAGTCTGCGGAGCTGGAGGACCAGGCCCTCCGGGCGCCAGTCCCGTCAGAGACGGTCCCCGCGGCGAGGCCGAAGCTGGTGCCCGTCTTCCCAGTAAACGATATCTCAATCAGAAGGTTTTTGGAGTTGTCATAGAAGAACTCGTCCGGCGGGTCGATCTCGAGCCAGCCACCGGATTCTTTTATGTCGTAGCTCGCGGTGTCAATGACCTTCTGGGGAGTGTTGCCGCCGTAATTGTTGGCAAAGGTGGTGGTCAGACCAGTAATGGGTGTGTTGCAGAAGAGCATCTTGAAGCCAGTGAGGGTTCCTGAGCCTCCTATTCCATAGCCTGACTGGACCTTCCAGCCGACTTTGTCGATGATTCCGGAGCCCTTGATTTCCGCCGCTGTGTAGAGCCACTGGAACCTCCACGTAGTCCCCGAGCCGAAGGGATAGACGTTGGTGCTCGTCCCGCCCGTCAGCTCGACCAGCTCCGCGAGAGGTGCGCTCTTTATCGTCATATTCGCTTTCTTTACATCTGCCTTTTGGGGCAGGTAGACACTGGTCGATGTGGTGCCGTTGAGGCCACACGTAAGGGAAATGTTTTTACTTCCCGAAGGGAAAGTGTCTTGGAGGCCCCAGCTACCGTAGCCCTTGCCCACGAAGGCCCACTCCGGCTTCTGGTCGCCGCCGAAGTCGACGCTCACATTCGTCGGGTAGTCGCTCCTGTCGGGGGAGAGCTCGGCCGTGGTTGTCTTAAGGGAAGCGTTCTGGATAATCAGACCCGTCTGGATGGATAGGGCGTTGCTCTTGTCCGTGCCGCCGTACTGGAAGTCGGCCTTAATCTCGGATTTCACTCCATCGAAGGTCTCGATGGTCTTCGTTATATTCGCCGCCGAGGCCGGGGGCGCGTAAACCACCAGCAAAGGGGCAACTAGTCCGAGAGCTAGTATTATGCTTGCGTGCCGGGTCATATAGTTCACCATTTGAAGCCTCATAATATTATTGCCTATTTTAAATTTTCCTACTATAAAAAAATTTAATAACCCTCCGTTGCTGGAGCGCGCTATGAAGCCCCGGGGCACTCGCCGCCGCTCATCCCCTCCCCCAGCAGGCGTTCCCCCTGCCCACTGCTTAAACAAGGGTGTAGACCAACCTCTCCCTGTCCCTGCCCTTGCTCTCTTTCTTGATTATCTTCATCCTGCCGATTTCGGCCGTGGTTCGAACGTGGGTCCCCGCGCAGGGGCAGACGTCGAACTCGCCTATCTTAACTATACGGATCCTCCTAGCAGACTTCGGAAGTAGGTCGAGACTGACCCTCCCCGCATTAACCCTTTTCTCGAGCTCGGCCCTGTCCTCTTCGTATATTTCCAGCGGCACGTTTCTGGCAAAGATGCTGTTGCAAGCCTCCTCCAGACTCTCGAGGTCCTCCGGGGCGAGGGCGAGGGGGAAGAAGTCGATGCGCGAGCGGTCCGAGTATATTTGGTTCCCGACTGTCCTGGCCCCGAACCTGTCAAAGACCACTCCGGAAAGAACGTGCTGGGCGGTGTGCATTCGCATGTGGGCATATCGCCTCTCCCAATCGAGAATGCCCCTCACGGACTTCACATGCTGCGGCAGCTCGCCGTCGATGAAGTGCCGGACGGTGTCCCTCTTCTGGACGTCCGTGACGCGCGCCCGCCCGCCCTCGAAGACCAGCTCGCCCGTGTCCGACGGCTGGCCCCCGCCCTCGGGGTAGAAAGCGGTCCGGTCGAGGGCGACCCATCCGGGCCCCCTCTCCGTGACAACGGCCTCGAACTCCTTTATGTAGTTCCCCTCAACGCCCGCCATGTAGAGAAGCTCTGTAGCGCTCATACCCCACCTTCCTCAAAGCACGGCCGCAACGGTCGGGGGAGGAGGACCGCTGGAATTCCCAGCGTGGAGCCGGGCGGTGGACCCACCCCCAGCCCTACTAGTTAGCTCCCTCGGCCTCAATCCGCCGGTTGAGGGTTGCTCACCTCTTCCGCAGCACCATCGCCCCCCATCCGAACAGCAGGACCGCAATCACTATCAAAAGGCTTGGCCACATGTAGGTCTCCACTCCGGGGCCCGCCGCCGGAGGCGGGGCGGACGCGACCGTCACACTCTTGCTCCACTCGCTCCCCCCGACCTTCGCCGAGAGGGTGTGGTCTCCCCTCGTCGCCTTCCACTGGAAGACCCTCACCTCCACCCCACCCGGCGCGAGGGACTTGATTGTGTCGGAACCGAGGGTCCGGCCGTCCACAAGGACGGTCAGGCCGACATCTGTGGCTTCGGCGTCGCCTATATTTGTGAATGTGACAACAACGTCGATTGCGTCCCCGGCGCGGGGGTCGAGTCTGGAAACTCCTAGAAGGACCGCAAGCTCGATGTACCTGACCCGAATTCTGACGGAGGTCGAGTTGGTCGCGCCGTACGGGTCCCTGACCTCGAGCGTCACCGTATGAAGGCCGCGGGGCAACGCCCTCTGGAACTCCACATCGTTTGAGAGAACGGTGCTCCCTTCCCTCCAGACGAAGCTCAGCTCCTCCTCGTCCGGGTCGGTGGTCGAGGCCGCGCTGAACTGTATTACGTCGCCCTCCATGAACTCCAGCTTCTCCCTCGGAGAGTCGATGTAAGGCTCCGGTGGCCTATTCCAGTTGTCCACCGTGACGAGCCACTCGTGGGAGTCGGATAGCTCGCCATCGGAGACCACGACCTTCACACTCCGCAGGCCTGCGGACTTAAAATCGGTCCTATAGGTATATGATTCTCCTATGTAGACCTGGTTCCCGTCAAGGTACCAGGTCATCGTGAGGAGGGTCCCCTCGTCCTGGTCGAAACCCTTGGCCGAGAAAGTCCAGTTCTGGGTTTCCTTTATCCTAGGGTTCGTCTTGGGAGAGTAGGAGGATATCACCGGCCTGACGTTCACGTTCTCGACTGTCACGTCCCACTTCTTCGCCGCCGTGAGACCCCCGGGGTCGCTGGCGGTGACCGTGACCGCGTGGGTCCCGGCGCTGAAGAAATCGGGGGTGTAGTTGAAGGCACTCCTGGTCTCCTTCATCAGCACCTTCCCGTCCAGCGCCCACCGGTACGAGAGGGGGTCGCCGTCAGGATCGCTCGCGCCCACGCTGAACTCAACCGTCTCGTTCTCCCTGACCGTTGGGTTGCTCACCGGGAGGAATGTGTCTATCACCGGCTCGCGATTCACGTCGAGCACGGTCACGTTCCATGTCTGCTCCGTCGGCCGGAGGCCATTCTCTATGCGGACCGTGACAGTGTGGAGGCCGGCGGAATCATAGTCGAACATTATCTTCACCCTCTCCCTGGTCTGTCCGACGAGCTCATCAGCGTTGTGGAACCACTTGATGGTCACCGGGTTTCCGTAGATGTCAACCACATCGACCCCGAACTCCACCTCCGTGTTCTCCTCGACCACTGTCTCTGCATCGGGCCAGAAGCGCTTGATTGTCGGGGGGTGGATGGGAGGCGTTGCTGTGATTCTGAGCGAGTGGAGCCTGACCCGGCCGCTGCTGGAGCTGCTGATGTATATCGGGATTGTTATATTATTCGGGCCCTGCACGGTGGACATCATGTCGTTGAGCGAGGAGGTCAGGTCGCCCTCGTACGGATTCTCTTTAATGTCCTTGGTGTAGTCGTAGAGAATCTCAAGACTGTCGAACCTGACGCGGCTGGCGGCGGGGCCGCTCACGTATATCGGGATGTCCACGAACTCGTTGCCATAGGCGTCCCTGTAGCTCACACTCGCGCTCGCCAGATAGGAGTTCAGCATGTCGGAGAAGTCGGGGAATGTGTAGTTGCCGGAGAAAGCGGTCCTGTTGAACTCCTCCGTGGAGTCGTTCAGGATATTCACGGCCCCGGTGAAGGGCTTCCTGCCGCCGTATATGAGCGCGTTCCTAAAGAGGTCGTCGCCGTCTCCGGCGTAGCAGGAGTAGTAGTAGGATGTGTCCGACGACACGGGCATCAGGTTGATGTCGACCCTGTCAGTCCCGCCGATGTTCTTCTCCGCGGCCAGTATCATTCCGCTGTTCCAGTGCGATATCGCCTTGGCTCCCTCGGCGACGCCGGTCTGGTAGATGCCGTAGGTGTAGCCGCTCGGGAAGTAGATGTTGCTGACATTGGCCATCACCGGGTGGCCGGGCTGGTCAATGGTGCCTATGGAGGGGTTATGATACACGATGGACTGGGTCGGCTGGATGGCATAGTAGTTCTCAGACAGGAAGCGGCCGCTCAGATAGAAATTACCATACTGATACATCGCGTAGGTCGCCAGAACGAGTGAGCCACCCGCGTCTACATAATTTGCCATCAGGTCCCCGAGCTCGGCCCCGTTCTGGAAGCCGTACCAGAAGTACCAATCGCTCCAGACCAGGATATTGCCGTACTTTGAGACCGTGGCCCAGTCGGGGGTGCCGGAGCGGCCGTCGTAGCTGTCCACGGTCGAGAAGTCGCTGGTAAAGGCCCTGAGCTTCTTGGGGAGGTCGGAGTCCCAGCCGTAGCCGGTGTAGGTCGCCCATATCACCAGCACCTTGCCCGGGTCCCCGATTCTCTGGCCCGCACTGAGGTTCATCGTCGCCTTCGTCACATGCGCGCTCTTGGGCAGGCGAATCGCGACACTGTCGTTGTAGCCACCGCCGAACGGTATGCTGGCGTTCATGTAGGGCAGGTTATTTATGAAAACGGTCTGGCGGCCCAAAGGGCCATAGCCCTTCCCCGAGAAGCTCCACTCGGGCTTATCGTCGCCTCCAAAGTCAACGACGACGTTGGTCGGGTAGCTCTTCTCCGCCCCGGGCATCGCCGCCGTTGAGACCTTGAGCTCGACGCTGTTCAGAATTAGGCCGGTCTGGAGAGAGAGGCTGTTTTTGGTGTTCGTTCCGCCGTAGGTGAAGTCGACGTTCAGCTCGGAGAGGCCGTTGCTGAATTTGTTTACGACGATTTGTATGTTATCGGCAGAGCTATGCGGGGCAGTCATTGGCAATAGCGGCAAAAGAAGCCCTATCGTGACAGCCATTATATTCAGTTTTATGTCCCTCATATCATCACCAACGTCGCTTATTAGGAATATACCATAAAATATATTTAATCTTATAGATTGTATCGATATTTATAAATAGTCAAATTTTTAAAGTAGATGAAATTATGAAGATTTTGAGGTATGTAGATGTGGAGTTATTGGGGGCCGCGCTTTCCGTCGGTTGCCGCCCGTGCCGAATTCCGACCTGCGTTCCTCGACGGCACGCCCTCGTTGTCCGTTCGAACCGCGTTCGCGCCCGCTCACGCCTTTGAAATTTATTTATAACTCTTTTTCCATGCTCCTGAATACGTGATATCATGAAGCTGATGGAGGACCGCGGCAGGGAGCTACTAGCCCGGCACGGCGTTCCCGTCCCTTCCGGGAGGGCGGTTTCCAGCCCAGACGAGATAACAGCGATACCGGGCGAGGTCGTTCTCAAGGCCCTAGTTCCCGTGGGGGGTAGGGGTAAGGCCGGGGGTGTGAAATTCGCGCGTAGCCTCGAGGAGGCTAGGCAGCGCGCCTCCGAAATTCTCGGGATGGAGATAAAGGGCTTTAGGGTCAGGAGCGTGCTCGTCGCAGAGAAGATCAACATCGCGAGGGAGCTCTACCTGAGCATCATGGTGGACCGGGAGGCCGGGATGCCCCTGCTGATGGCCAGCTCCGAGGGCGGGATGGAAATCGAGAGTGTGCCGGAGGAGAAGATATTCAAAACGCACATCAGCCCCCTCATCGGGCTCCAGCCCTTCCAGCTCAGGGACATGGCCCTCGCGCTCGGCCTCGACAAATCCCTCGCCGGGCAGGTCACGGATGTCGCGAGGAGGCTCTACACGGCATTCAAGGCCGAGGACGCCGAGCTCCTCGAGATCAACCCCCTCGCCATCACGCCCGAGGGGAGGGTTGTGGCGGGCGACGCAAAGGCGATAATTGACGACGACGCCCTCTTCCGCCACCCAGAGTATAAGGAAGGGGAGCCGGACCTGACCCCCCTGGAGAGGGAGGCGAGGGAGCAGGGAATCTCTTTCGTCCAGCTCGACGGGAACATCGGCGTCATTGCCAACGGCGCGGGGCTGACGATGGCCACGCTCGACGCTCTGATGCTGCACGGGGGGAGGGGAGGGACATTCCTAGACTTGGGCGGCACGGATGATCCTGAGAAGGTGAAGGAGGCCTTCAGAATTCTGAAGAAAGCGAGGCCTGCGGTCATCTTCATGAACATCTTCGGCGGAATCACGAGGTGCGACACGGTGGCTCTGGGCGTGAATGAGGTTATCCGGACCGAGGGGGTCGATGTGCCGGTCGTAGCGCGCATCAGGGGCTGGTACGAGGAGAGGGCCCGGGAGATTCTCAGCAAGGCGGGACTGATCACCGCAACCACGATGGAGGAGGGGGCCAGGAAGGCCTCTGAGCTCAGCAGGGGGTGCTGAGGATGGCTGTCATTCTCGACAGGAACACCAGAGTGATCGTCCACGGAATCACGGGCCATCAGGGGACCCAGCACACGAGGGCCATGAAGGAGTACGGAACGAATGTCGTCGCGGGGGTCACGCCGGGGAAGGGCGGGCAGACGGTTGAGGGGGTCCCCGTGTTCAACTCGGTCTCGGAGGCGATGAGAAGGCTCCCGCCCGAGTCGAGGCCGAACACATCCATCATCTTCGTACCCGCGCCCTATGCCAAGGATTCATGCTACGAGGCAATCGAGAATGGTATAAAGGTCGTGGTCGTCATCACGGAGCACATCCCCGTGCACGACGCGATGGAGCTAATGGCCTACGCGGACTACAAACAGGTCATTGTCGTGGGCCCCAACACGCCCGGAGTGATATCACCGGGCGAGAGGGCCAAGGTCGGAATCATGCCTGCGTCGGTGTTCAGACCCGGCAGGGTCGGTGTGGTGTCTAGAAGCGGGACGCTGACCTACGAGGTCGTCAGCGCCATTTCCCAGGCGGGCTACGGCCAGTCAACCTGCATTGGGCTGGGCGGTGACCGAGTCGTGGGCACGAGCTTCATCGAGGCCATAGACATGTTCGCCCGCGACCCGGAGACCGATAGCATCGTCATGGTCGGAGAGATAGGGGGCTCAGCGGAGGAGCTCGCCGCGGAGCACATCGCCCGCAGCGGTCTCAAGAAACCGGTCTTCGCCTACATCGCCGGCAGGACCGCTCCCCCCGGGAGGAGGATGGGGCACGCAGGCGCGATCGTGATGCGGGGGAGAGGAACGGCGGAGAGCAAGATAAGGGCGCTCTCGCAGGCGGGCGTCAGGGTCGCGACGACGCCCTCGGAGCTCCCGGAGCTGATGATGAGGGCGGGGCTGTGAGGGACCCTCCCCCGGCAAAAGCTCGGGCGGAGTGAATTGGCGATACTCGGTGCAGGCCCTATCGGGGCACCCTTCTCTTTTTCGGCAGCAAAACGAGAGTAACGCCCGGGAATAAACTCCACCACTCCTCTTCTGCCGTTGAGGACTGGGACCCGAGCATGCTCCCTTCCTTAGTTCATATCCCTCGTCATTGCGGCTCTTCCCTGGCCTGGGCGGCGCGCCATGAGGACCATGAGGAGAAAGAGGGGGAGAGGCCTCGCGGGAGCATCTACAGAACCACAAGCGCCCCGTAGCCGACCGCCATGTCCTCGTCGCCGCTGACGTCGGCGGAGGTGGCGTACTTCAGGAGCCGGGCCTCCGTCGCACCCATCTTTTTCGCGGCGACGAGCATTGCCGCGACGCAGCCGTAGCCGCACATCGTTATGTTGTTTTTCTTGACGGTCTCGAGCAGCCCCTGCGGGTCCAGGGCCAGAATTCTGTCAATCGCCTTCTTGTCCTCGCGGGCGGCGAAGTCGCCTGCGCTCATCCCCCTCGGAGGAGGGTGCATGTAGCCCGCGCCGCAGTGGGTGAAGTCGGTGGAGGCGATGACCACCACGTCCTTTCCTGTGCAGGCGGCCGCTATTCTCTCTCCGAGGAGTCTCGCCGCCTCCCAGTCCTGCTCGCCCATGCAGACGGGCACGAATCTGAGGCCGGGTCTGAAGAGCTGGAGGAACGGGAGCTGGACCTCTATGGAGTGCTCCTCGATGTGGGCCGTGAGGTCTTCGGCGACGGGTCCGCCAATCAGCTTTCTGGCCAAAGGGAGGTCGATTTCCACCTTGCCCATCGGCATCGAGAAGGCCTCCGTGCCAACCGCTATGGGCTCCCCCCAACCCCTGTGGTTCGGACCGATTATTATGAAGCTCTCAGGGAAGCCGTCCCGCGCGAGGGCGGCGGCGGAGTGGGCCGCGATGGGACCGGAGTAATCGTAGCCCGCGTGGGGAAAGACCGCACCTCTGATTCTCCGGGGCCCGGGCGAGGCGAGCTCCGGTGGCCCGCCGGGGCCGAGTCTGTGGGTGAAGCAGGCCCTGACCTGCTCTGTGAGAAGCTCCTTGCCACGCCTGTAGAACATCCCCGCTACTGCCGGCTCTCTCATAACCCCCCTCAGAGCGTCGCCTCGAAGTCCTCTATGGTCAGCTTGTAGTCCTCGTCCCTCTCAAGGGCCCCGCGAGCCTTCAGCGTCTCTCTCGCGAGGAGCCAATAGACCACCGCCAGCGCCCTCCGTCCCTTGTTGTTCGTCGGGATGATGAGGTCGACGTACTTGGTCTCGTTGTTAGCGTCGCAGAGCCCAACCACGGGAATTCCGACGTTCACCGCCTCGTGGAGGGCCTGGACGTCGGCGGCGGGGTCCGTGACGAGCAGGACCTCGGGCTCTAGGAAGCCGTCGAGCGCGGGGTTGGTCAGGGAGCCCGGGACGAAGCGGCCCGCAAGCTCTTGAATTCCTGTGGCCTTCGCGAATACCTTGACGGGCTTCTGGCCGTACTGCCTAGCGGAGACGGCGAGAACCGCGCTCGGCTCGAACCGGGCTAGGAATTTGCTCGCGGTTCTTATCCTCTCGTCCGTCTTTTTTATGTTTAGGACATAGAGGCCGTCGTTCCTCACCTTGAAGATGAATGGCTTCATGTCCGCGCTCTTCTGCTGCGTCCCTATGTGGACGCCGGCCGTCAGGTAGACCTCCTCCTGCACCAGCAGCCCCTCCGACGCCTGGGACTCCGAGCGGAGGTCCACGGAAATGAGCTCATCGGTCTGCGGCATCTCAATCCCCACCGGATACTATCTCTTTCTCCTTCGTGATTATCTCCTGAATTCGAATCAGCTCGTTGAGCTTGGCGCACCTCTCGCCCCCCACGGCCCCGGTCTTTATCGCGTGGCAGCTGAACGCCACACCCAGATGGGCCAAACAATTGTCCTCGGTCTCCCCGCTGCGGTGCGATATCACCGTCTTGTAGCCGCTCTGCTCGGCGAGGCATACGGCGTCGTAGGTGTCGGAGAGGGTGCCGACCTGGTTGGGCTTGATGAGCACCGCGTTGCAGGCGCCCAGGTCTATGCCCTTCTTGATTCTCTTCGTGCTCGTGACGAACAGGTCGTCGCCGACGACCAGACAGTCCCTGCCGATTCTCTCCGTCAGCTCGACGTACCCGTGGAAGTCCTCCTGCTCCAGCGGGTCCTCGACGAGGTAGAGATTGTAGTCGCGCACCAGCTTCTCGACGAAGTCGAGCTGCTTCTCCCGGGTCAGCTTCTTTTCTTTATAGCAGTAGCGCTCGTTCCTGTAGAGCTCGGAAGCGGCGAAGTCGAGCGCGGGCTGTATCTGGAACCCCAGCTCCCTCGAGACCTCCGCGCAGCACTTCGATACCAGCTCCAGCGCCTCGATGTTGCCTATTCTGGCCACCCAGGCTCCCTCGTCGCCTTTGCCGAGCGCGGCGCCTGAGAGCTTCTTTCCCAGCGCCTCTCCAACTTTTTTATGAATGAGCGCGTTGGCGAAGACACAGTCCGCCACGGTCGGGCCGAAGGAGATTACTAGGAACTCCTGTATGTCTGTCCCGCCCCGGGCGTGCCTGCCGCCGCCCAGCACGTTGGCCAAAGGATATGGTATGCAGTAGCCCGCGAACGCGCCGCCTAGGTACTGGTAGAGCGGGACACCCAGCGTGTTGGCGGCGGCCCTGGCGAGGGCGAGCGAGGCCGCCACCGCGACATTCCCGCCCATCCTTCTGAAGTTGGAGGTGCCATCGAGCCTCTTGAGCTCGACGTCGAACCTCCTTTGCAGGAAAACGTTCATCCCCTTCAGGGCGGGCGCAAATTCTTCTTTGAACTGCCTGACCGCGAAGTCAACGCCCTGCGGGGGGAAGGCCTGGACCTCGTGGGCGCCCGTGCTCGCGCCGCTCGGCGCGGCCGCGCTCCCGAAGCCATCTTCCGTCCATATATCCACCTCGACCGTGGGGTTGCCCCTGCTGTCCAGAATTTTTCTGGCCCAGAGGCTCTGAATTCGGCTCATTTCCCTTCCCCCGGCTTCACGATTTTATCGTCCCTCATCACCGTTATCGGAATGACCCCCCGCTCAAACTCGAGCGTCGCTATTTTTATGGGGTCTATCTCTGTTTTGGGCAGATTTATCAGTATGGGTGCACCCATCGTTATTTGGAGTGCGCGAGCGCCGATAATTCTGGCCCGCTCGAAGCGGGTGTACTCCATCTCCTTCACCGACTCACCCGGTTTGACTACCCCCATCCATGCCTCTATTTAAAAGGTTTGTGCAGGCGGCGCGCCTCTCATAGAGAGCAAGGTTTAACACCTGGGTGCGCTTCAGGTGCTTCGAAACAATGTGTCCTGAGCTCGCTAGATTGCTCGAGACCTCCGCGGCGCGCGGCGCTTCCTATCTCGACCTCCGCGTGGAGGAGAGGAGGGTGTGCCACGTCGAGCTGAAGGACGGAAAGGTGCGAGAGGCGACCGAGGGCGAGGAGAGCGGCGCCTGCATCAGGGCGCTCTGGGGCGGGCGGTGGGGCCTCGCCTCGACGAACGACCTATCCACAGAGGCGCTCCATGGGGCGCTCCGACGGGCCCTCGCGCTCGCCCGCGCGGGGGCTCGCGGGGACGCAAGGGCCGAGCGCTCGGAGCTCGCGCCCGTCAGGCCCGAGAGGGCGAGGGCTGTGTGGAGGGTGGAGGCCCCGCCCGGTGAGGTTCCCCTCGAAGAGAAGGTCGCCCTACTGAGGAAGGCCGGGAAGAGGGCCGCCGGGGTGCGCGGCGTGAAAACGGTCACCGCATTCTACGCCGACGCCACGCGCCGGACCACCTTCCTCTCCTCCGAGGGCGCGGAGGTCGTGAGCGAGGTCACTAGGACGCTCGCCGACGTCACAGTGGTGGTTAGAACGGAGAGGGGGCTTCTGGACAACAGGGCCCGAGTCGGCGGTGCGGCGGGCTTCGAGCTGCACGACGCCGACAGCCTCGGGGCGATGGCGGAGGAGGCTGCCCGGCGAGCGCTGGGGACCCTGTCCGGCAGGAAGGCCCCGAGCGGCCGGTTCACGGTAGTGGCCGACCCGGTTCTGGCCGGGGTTTTCGCTCATGAGGCCCTCGGGCACGCGGTCGAGGGGGACCTGGTGGTCTCGGGCGACTCCTGCCTGAAAGGGAAAATGGGGAGGAGGGTGGCGTCGGATCTCGTGAGCATCGTGGACGACCCGGAGCTTCCCGGCGCCTTCGGCTCCTTCCCCTTCGACGACGAGGGCCTCAGAGCTCGGCGGAAGCTACTGATAGACCATGGAGTGCTGAGGGGCTACATATTGGACAGGGAGTGCGCCTGGAGGCTTGGGCTCGAGCCCAACGGGGGCGCGAGGGCGGAGTCCTACTCCGCCAGACCTTTGGTCAGGATGAGCAACACCTACATACTTCCCGGGGACTGGCAGAGGGAGGAGCTATTCGAGGGCATCGGGTACGGCATATACGCGAGGGGAACGAGAGGGGGGCAGGTCGACACCGCGCGGGGAAGCTTCCAGTTCAGCTGCCGAGAGGCCTCTCTGATTGAAAACGGGGAAATCACCAGCCCGCTCCGGAGTCTGGCCCTCTCCGGCAACATTCTCGAGACTCTGAAGAGCGTTGACGCCCTCGGGAGCGACCTCAAGATAGAGGAGCCGGGCTACTGTGGCAAGGGCCAGACCGTCCCCGTTGGCGACGGCGGCCCGCACATCAGAATTCGGAACGTGGCGGTCGGGGGTGGATGAGGTGGGGGCGGGCAGGGGGTTTCGGGCACTGCGAAGTGGGCGCTTTCGAACCAGGGTTGCGCTGGCCCGGAATTCGAATTCCGGCCGGAGCGCCGTCGAGCGGGCATTGGAGAGCGCGGAGGAGCTCGTTTCAATCGGCGAGAGGGCGGTGAGGGTTGCCGTGGCGGCGGGCGCTGAGGAGGCGGAGGCCTTCCTCACGCGCGCTGCAGGCATCTCCGTCGACATTGAGGGCGGCTTCGTCCGCTACCCGTTCTCCAGCCGCGGGTCGGGCATCGCGCTCAGGGTCGTGAAGGGCCGGAGGCCCGGCTTCGCCTACTGCACCCGGGAGCGCTTCCTGCGCCGGACCGCTGAGAGGGCGCTGGACATCGCGAGAATCGAGAGGCGCATCGCCATCCGTTTCCCCGACCCAGCCCCCCTGCCCAGACCCCCGGGAATCTGGGACGATCGCGTTCCGGTCCTGACAGGAGAGGATGTCGTGAGGCTCTGCGCGGAGATGATGGGCGAGGCCCGCCGGGTCCACAGGGACATCAGGGTCACGGGGGGAGGGGTGGACGTCCTCTGGTCGCTCTCCGCTGTGGTCAACTCCCGGGGCGTGGCTGTAGTGGAAAGGGGGACTCTTGTCTCGGGAGGACTTCAGGTCTCGCTCAGGGGAGCGGTGGAGAGCACCGGGTTCGAGTACATGAGCTCGAGGTCTCTGGATATTGACTTCGGGAGAATCGGGAGGCTCGCGGCGGAGCTCGCGCTCCGAGGCCGCAACCCCGTCAGGGCAGAGACGAGGAAAACCACAGTTCTCCTGATGCCCGAGGCGGCGGCCTCTCTACTGAGCCACATCACCATCCCTTCCCTGCACGGGGAGAGTGTCAGGCGGGGTGAGAGCTTCTATTCCGGGAGGGTGGGGGAGCGCGTGGCCGCGCAATCCCTCTCAATCATCGACGATGGATTGCTCGCCGGGGGTCTCGCGAGCTCGGGGGCGGACGATGAAGGCGTCCCATCCCGCAGGAGGGCACTGATAGACAGGGGGGTGCTCAGGGGCTTCGTCTTCGACCTGCGCTCGGCGGCCGAGGTCGGCGGAGAATCCACCGGAAACGGCCTCAGGCCATCCTACCGGGTGCCGCCGGTGACGGCCGCTAGAAATGTGATAGTTGAGGGAAGGGCGAGACACCCCGAGGCCCTAATCTCCCAGATCGGGGATGGGGTCATGGTCCACGAGCTGCTCGGCGCCCACACCGCAAGCGCCCACTCTGGAGACTTCTCAGTCACGGCCCCGGTGCTTTTCAGAATAAAGAGAGGGGAGCTTGGACCGGCCCTGAAACCAGTCATGCTCTCCGGAAACCTACCGGCGCTGCTCACTAGAGTGACTGGCGTGGGGACGGACGTGAGGCAGGTCCCAGCGGGGCTGGCCTCGATAGTCACTGGGACTGTGGGGCTCGAGGGAGTCATGATGACCGCTTGAGACGGGCGGAATTCGCTGGGCATTGAGGCCGGCCGGGGGTGAGGAATCACTTGACCGCACGCGCCTTCCCATGCCTCTCGAGCACTGAGGCAATCTCACTTGGAAGGGCTACGATGTCCTTCGGCCTCAGCCTCCAGCCACCGCCCTCCCCAAACGCAAAGTCCGGGACCTCCTCGACGACCCTGAGCACGACGAGTCCGCCGGCCCTCGCCGGCCGGGTCTCGGGCTCCGCGGAGCGGCCCTCCGGCGGGCCAGAGGGGGCAGTTTTCGTAGCTGGCGCAGGGCTCGCCGCCGGGGCCTCGTCCCTCGACGGTAGTGGCTCGACCGCCTGGCGCGCGGGACCCTCCGTCGGTGAGCTCCGTCGGCCCGTGGCATCGGCGGGTGGGGTCGGGGCGGGGGAGGGGGGCCCGGCCGCGCCGGGAGGGGCGGCGGTCTCACCCAGAACACTCATCCGGCCCTGCTTCAGGATGGCGACGAGGGAATCGAAAAGGGATCTCTCTTCGGGCGTCAGGGCCCTCACATCGACGGAGCCGCCAGTCAGCGCCTGATGCGCGAGGAGCAGAATCTTCCTGAGCCTCAGGTTGACGATGTCCATCTGCAGGGCGCGCGCCTTCTGGAGCTGGTCGGTGAGCTGGAGGGCCCTCATGGAGGTCGGGTCGGAAGAACGCTCAGCCTCGCAGGCGCGCCTGAGCGCCCCGATGAACTCCCGAACGCTATCGTAGAAATCGGCCGGTAGCTGGGCGGGCGGCCCGCCCCTCTTCTCCTGCTGGTAAACGTGAATGAGCCGGTTGTAGCTGACCTCCTCGTCCCCCGCCATCGCACGGATTATGGCGTTAAGGGATTAATAATCTCGCGCTCCGGTTCCCATCCGCCCTCCGCATCGAGCAAGTCCTCCGGCCGGCGACGCTGACCCCTATCAGCTACCGTCGCGCTGCTCACGGCCTTTCAGGCGCTGTGACCACACGCGGGTCAGAGAGATGGGGGGCCTAGACGCCGGCCTCCATAGCGTCATAGTTTCGGGCGCTGCGCTCTATCGCGTGGACCAGAAAGAGGGCGCCCCAGTCGGCCGAGAGGAGCATGCACAGAATTCCTAGGGCCGCGCTCCGACTCATCACGAGACCGGGCAGGCCAACCATGACCCCGCCGAGGAGAAGGCACGCCATCATGACCAGGTACATCGTCATCACATCGGGCGTGCCCCTCGTCCCCTCGTCAAAGTTGGGAAAGACCGTGCCGGACCAGATACCCACGGCGGTGTAGGCGAGCGCGAGCGCCACGGCAGCTATCACGAAGAAGAGGGCCCATAGGGGGCCCATCCCCGAGAGGAGCGGGAGGGGGAGGGAGATGGAGAGGACGAGAACGGGCGTGAAGAGGAGCAGGGCGCCGGCCTTGGCCCTGAAGACCCTTCCGCTGTCGACGGGGAGGTGCTTGAGAATCCAGAAGTTCCGGCCCTCCTTCCCGAGGCTGCCGAGGCCGAGCAGCGCGTAGAGCAGGACCGCGGAAACATACAGGCCGATGCACACGAGGAGTGGGGGGACGAGGGGGACGAAGGGCGCGGGAACGGAGGAGGCCGAGGTCGCCCTGCCCCGCATGTAGACCAGCACGATGGCCACCCCAAGAATTGTGAAGAGCGTTCCGCCGACCTCCTTCCTTGAGATATTGATGAGAATCTCCTTCTTCAGCAGCTCCCTCGTCTCGGGGTGAAGGCGCCGGGTGAGCGCACGCAGCAGCCTTCCTGAGCCCGCCCTCGTCGCCCTCTGGGCATAGCCCTCGGCCCCGCTGACCTCGTGGTTCCAGGCGGCGAGGAAGAACCTGCCCGCTAGGGCAGCCGCGCCGAGGGAGATTGCGTAGAACACCAGCGCTGCGCCGAGCAGGGCGACCGGGGAGGGGCTCAGGCTCTCGAGGGCGATGTAGAGGGCGGCCGCGAGCTGGCCTAGGAGCGCGGCGCCGGCGAGACGGGAGAGGAGGCGGGGCTGCGAGGTGATTATCGAGAGGCAGAAGCCCATCGAGGAGGCGAGGAGCGTGAGGGGGATGAGCTCCGCCACGAGCCAGAGCGGGACGTAGAGCCCGGGAGTGAAAACGGCGTGGACGGCGGTGGCGATTCCCGCAGAGGCCGCCAAGACAGAGAGATTGGAGAGGGTGATGTAGGCGAGCTTGCCCCAGAGCAGAGTCCGGACCGGGACGGGTTGGGCGAGGAGCATTATCATCTCTCTATTCTGAGTGCAGCGCGCGTTCGTGTCGACCACGGACTTGCCCATCATTATGAGGAAATAAACCATCAAAAGCGTGTGGGGCCGGAGGTGGAGGTCTCCGGTGTCGAAGCTCCCGCGGGCGAGCAGCTCCGCCGTCCTTAGCCCCAGCCACGTTCCCGTGAGGACCAGGACGAGGAACCAGCCGGTCATCAGGGGGTGCCGCCGAATTCTGTTGAGTGTGGCCCTCCACGCGGTCAGCGAGTCCGCTGAGAAGACGGCAGCCGCGCCCATCTCCCTCCCCCCACGAGGGCAACGAAGGCGTCCTCCAGAGTCTTTGCCCCTGCGGCCTCCATGACCTCGGACACCGTCCCGCTCGCGAGCACCCTGCCCCTGTCCAGAACAGCCACCCTGTCGCAGAGCTCCTCCGCGTTCGTGGTTATGTGCGTGGACATCAGGACCGCACCCCCATTCCCGGACCTCTCCCTTATCCACATCTTGAAGAGCTTCCCGAAGCGGGGGTCGAGGCCCGAGAGGGGCTCGTCGAGCACGAGAATCGCGGGGTCGTGAATCAGCGCGGCGCAGAAGGCGAGCTTCTGCCTCATGCCCCGTGAGTAGGTCCCTATGTTGTTCCATTGGAAGGCCTCGAGCTCCATCGCCTCGAGCAGCTCATGAATTCTCTCGTGGAGCAGGGGAGGCCTCATCCCCCGGAGCGTGCCCACCATTTCCAGAAACTCCCTGCCGGTGAGCTGGTCGTAGAGCGCCGGAGCCTCGGGCAGATAGCCGAGAAGGGCTTTCGCCTCCACCGGGCTGCGGGCTACGTCCACTCCCCTGACGAGCACCCTCCCCTCGTCCGGCCTCAGGAGCCCGCAAACCATCTTCAGCGTCGTTGTCTTGCCGGCGCCGTTCGAGCCTAGGAGGCCGAAGACCTCACCCCGCCTGACCTCGAAAGAGACGTCGGTCAGGGCCGTCACCGAACCGAAGCGTTTGGTCAGCCTCTCGACCAGAATCGCCGGCGCGTCGCTCTCGGGGGCCACGCGCGCCTCTACGGGTCTCGCCAATAAATAGGTTTTCGCACGGCGGGCCTCCCACGAGCGCCCCTGCCAAAGTCTTATTAACGCAGGAGCCAATGGAGCGCCTGATGGCTGGAGGCTCGGAGCTCCACCAATACCTGAGCGAGGACTTGGGGAAGGGCGACATCACCACGGACCTCCTACTCGGCGACAGGGACCCGGAGGTGAAGGCCGTGATCACCGCCAATCAGGGGTGCGTGGTCGCGGGCCTGGACGAGGCCGAGGAGCTTTTCAGGGGGGCTGGGGTCCAGGTGCTTAGGAAGATTCTGGATGGGGAGGAGATATCCGCAGGCACTCAGGTGATGGCCCTTCAGGGTAGCGCAAAGGCGATTCTGGCGACCGAGCGGGTCGCCCTGAACTTTATAATGCAGATGAGCGGCATCGCGACCGAGACGAGGAAGTTCGTGAGAATCTGCCGGCGCCTGAACCCAGAGGTGAGAATCGCCTGCACCCGGAAGACCACTCCGGGCTTCAGGTACTATGAGAAGAAGGCCGTGGCGATAGGCGGTGGCCTGACTCACAGGTTCAGGCTCGACGACATGGTCCTCATAAAGGACAACCACCTGAAGCTCGTGCCCTCGGTCTCCAAAGCGGTGAAAAAAGTCAGGGACTCGGGCTATCTGGGGAGGGTCGAGGTCGAAGTCTCATCGCAGGAGATGGCGCTCGAGGCCGTCAGGGCGGGCGCGGACGTCGTGATGCTCGACAACTTCACCCCGGGCGACGCCGCGAGGGCCTATCGGGCCTTGAAGCGGCTGAGAAAGGACGTGGAGGTCGAGGTCTCCGGCGGAATCAACGCCCGGAACATCAGGGATTACGCCAGGAGTGCCGACGTGATATCCATCGGGGCCATCACCCACTCCGCCCGCGCCGCCGACTTCTCGCTGACCGTTACCGAAGTCGTCACGGACGGTGAGGCGGAGGAGGCGAGGCAGCTCGCCCGCGAGATGGCCGAATCCCTGGCTGAGGAGATGGCGAAAGAGCACAGCGCCAAGCGGCGCCCGAGAATATGATCCCCGGGGCCTGGAGCCGCTCACCACCGGCGCCGCGCATAACCGTCAGGAGCGGCCCGGCGGCACCGTTCCTCTCCACACCCCCGCTCACCCAACCCAAAATGGCGCCCCGCAGCCACCTCCAAATCTCTCCGCTCCCTCGAGCGCTACCCTTATCCAGCCCCCGCTCGCTCCTCCTTGCCCCGCGCTCGCACCCCCCCTCTCCCCGCCCTCCTCCTCTGCCCGGCCTCCGCGGCCATCGAGCGCCTGAGCTCTCCGAGCGTGGTCACGCGCTCTGCCACGGCGTCATGCTTGTGGATGCTCTCCTGGCTCTCGGTGTGGACGGTGACCGCGGTCTCGTCGGGGAGCTCCCTGTACTTGTTGACCACCTTCCTCAGAATCTCCCTGACCACATCCTCGACGAACTTGGGGTTGAGGTGGGAGCTGAGCACGACCCTCCCCTCGTCCGGGCGCTTCAGAATCTCGTAGGTCGGCGAGCTCTGGGAGCTCTCGACGATGTCGATAAGGTCGTCGGCCTCTACCGAGAAACTCTCGGGGACTTCAATCACGAGGGTTGTGACATTCCTCTGGTTGTGGGTTAGGAGCGGGGGGGCCTTTAGCGCTCTCCAGCGTCCCCTGCCGCCCCGCTCGAAGAGCCTTCTCACAGTCTCCTGGGCGCAGGGGCAGGCGGTCATTCCGGTCACCCTGACGCCGATGCTCTTCCTCACGAGGGGCCGCGGTCCCCTGTGGGCCACGGCCCGGGCGATCAGCCCGTAGCTCTCGACGGTCTTTTTCCCTGAGGGGTTCCTGCGCTCGAGGAAGTAGTCCGCCTTCATCTCCACCTCCGCGAAGGTGGCGTAATCGTGCCTCCTGAGCAAGTCCCGGACCATCACCGCCGCAAGGTCCTCGAGACCCGGACAGGGCCTCGAAACGCTGGCGTCGACGACCTCCGCCACCACCTCTAGGTTCCGGGACATGTGGGAGCCCCTCTGGCCAGCGGGGAGGTCCACGAATATGGACATCACCGGGTGGAGCGTCACGACCCGGCCCGGCCTCCGCACCCTGACGGGCTTTTTTATGCCTGTGACACCGACCCGGCTGAGCATGTAGCTCCCGGGCACCCTGCGGCTCTGGACGTCCGCGTCCTTCCCTTCCCTCATGCCATCCCCCTCACCCTCCGGCTGACCGGAGGATTGCGTCCGCAACCCGCGCAGCCCTGACGCTCGCCGCAACATCGTGGGCTCTTATTATCGCCGCGCCGTTCAGAATCGCCACCACGGCCGCGGAGAGGCTGCCCTCGAGCCTCTCCTCGACTGGGAGGTCCAGAATCTTCCCTATGAACGACTTCCTCGATGCCCCAACGAGAATCGGTCTGCCGAGGCCCCGGAACTCCCCCAGGCGGGCCAGTATCTCGAGATTGTGCTCCGCCGTTTTCCCGAAGCCGATGCCGGGGTCTATAATGATGGCCTCGGGGTCCACGCCCTTCATAACCGCTCGCTCGATTCTCCGCCTCAAGAAGAGGCATATCTCCCCCACCACGTCCCTGTAGATGGGGTTCCTCTGCATCGTCGATGGCGTTCCCCTCATGTGCATTATCACCACGGGCGCCCCTCTCCTCGCCGCGAGGCTAACCATCTCCCCACGCCTGAGGCCGGAAACGTCGTTGATTATGCTCGCGCCCGCATCTAGGGCCTCCGCCGCGACCGCGGGCTTCTTGGTGTCGATGGAGATTGGCACCGAGACCCTCTCCGCCAGCGCTTTGATAACCGGGACCACCCTCCGCCTCTCCTCCGACGCCGGGACCGGGGCGGCGCCCGGCCTCGTGGACTCACCCCCGACGTCGATAATGTCCGCCCCCTCCTCGACCATCTGAACACCCCTCTCCACAGCCTTCTTGGCGTCGAGGTAGAGGCCCCCGTCGGAGAAGGAGTCTGGGGTGACATTCAGGACACCCATTACGTGCGTCTTCTCGCCCAGCTTCAGCCTCTTGCCGCCCGCGACGAGGGTGAAGTTGCGGCCCCTGTCTAAGGCCCTGAGAACACCGTCCACTTCCTCCGCCACACGAGATGCCCCGAACGGCTGGTTTCGCAGCTTTTCGAGCGCTATGGTGAGCTGCCTGCGCGTGCCCATCACGACCACGTCCGTCTTTCTGGACGAGAGGCCGATGACGCCCCTGCAGACCGCGGCCTCGCCACCCGCCGCCAGCATCTCCTGTTTAATTATCAGCGCCGCTCGGCTGTCCACACCCTCCAGTCTGATTACGTGGTGGAGGGCCTTCGGGCCCATTATCGGCACGCCGCCCTCGTCGCATCCGATGGCTCGAACCAGGCGCTCCGCGTCTCCCAGACCTCGGACTGCAATCGGGCGCGCGTTGAACACAGCACCTCCAACGCCGTGGCCCGTTTTAAATTTGCGCTGCTCCTCCAGCCCGCGAGTCTCCAGGACTTTAAATACTGCGACATCATTGGACGGCGGGATGAGGGCAGTCATCTTCGACCTCGACGGAACGCTCCAAACGCTGGAGCTCGACTTCGAGACCATCAGAGCCGGCCTCGAGGCTCTCCTGTCCCCTCTCCTGCCTCCCTCCAGCCGGTTGCTGCACGGTCCTATCCTCGAGGCCGTTGATGGGGCTCTGGCAAGGGCTCTTGAGATGGGGGTCCCGCCCAAGGAAATCCTGCGAGCCCGCGCGGCGGCGAGGGAGCTAATGGAGAGGGCCGAGTTGGCCTCCCTCCCGAGGAGCAGGGTGCTGCCGGGTGCGAGGGAGACACTAGCAGCGCTCTCGCGCAGGGGCCTGAAGATAGCGATCCTCTCCCGCGCCTGCAGGAAGTACGTCGAGGCCTCTGCCGCCCGGCTCGGCGCGCAGTTCGACGCTCTCGCCTCGCGCGAGGACGTCGCGCGCTACAAGCCCGACCCAGCGCCGGTGCTGTTTCTGGCGGAGAGGATGGGTGTGATGCCGGCAGAGTGCGCCGTCGTCGGCGACCACCCCTTCGATATGGAGGCTGGTATGAGGGCGGGGGCGAGGTGCGCGGGGGTTCTCACCGGGTCGGGAAATAGAGAACAGCTGGTGGAGGCGGGAGCAGAGGCGGTCTTCGAGGGACTGGGGGAGGAGCTGGTCGAGTGGTTGTGCGCCGGAAGAGAGCAATTGCGCGCGCCGCTCCGCCGGGCCCGGCCCCTTGGCCGGTGAGGGGGCAAATGGCAGGGGCCGAACCCCCCCGCCCCCCGGCTCTTGGGCGGGGCTGGCAAAGCAGTGGGGCTCGCGGGGTCGGGGCTGCAAGGGCTACTGCTTTTCCAGCGCGAGCTTCCCGTTCTTCGCGTCCGCGTTCGCTGGGTTGATTTTCAGGGCGCGCTCGTAGCAATCTCTCGCCTCCTCCGCTCTCCCGAGGAGCCTGAGCGCGTTGCCCCTGTTGGACCAGGCCTCGTCGCTCTCCGGGGATATCTCGAGGACCCTGTCGTAGCACCTGAGCGCCTCGTCGAAGCGCTTCTGGTTGAACAGGGTGTTGCCCCTGTTCATCCAGGCCTCTTTGTAGTCGGGCTGAATCTCGATGGCCCTGTCATAGCAGCGCAGGGCCTCCTCCTCGCGTCCCTTCTTCCGAAGTGCGGTGCCCTTGTTGTTCCAGGCCTCGGCGTATGCAGGCCTTATCTCGATGGCTCGGTCGTAGCACCTCACGGCGTCGTCGAGCCTGCCGAGGCTGTAGAGGGCGTTTCCCTTGTTGTTCCAGGCCTCTTCATAGTCCGCCCGGTTTTGAATCGCCCTGTCGTAGCACTCCAAGGCTTCGTTCAGCATACCGAGCTGTGCCAGCGCGTAGCCCTTATTGTTCCAGGCGAGGGCGTACCGGGGGTTTGACTCTAGAGCGCGCTCGTAGCACTTCACCGCTCCTTTGTAGTCTCCCTGCTGCCCGAGAGCATTGCCTTTGTTTGTCCAAGCGCTGTCGTAGTCTGGCTTTATCTGAATGGCCCTGTCGTAGCACTGGAGCGCCTCCTTCAGCTTTCCCTGCTCGCGCAGGGCGTTGCCCCTGTTGTTCCAGGTGACCTCGGAGTTGGGGTTGTTGCGAAGCGCCTCGTCGTAGGCGCTTATTGCGTCATCGTATCTCTTCAGCTGGACCAGTGCGTTGCCCTTGTTGTTCCAGGCTTCGTCAAATGTGGGGCTGATCCTCAGGGCCTCTTCGAAGCTTCGGACCGCCTCGTCGTATCTCTTCAGGTTGTAGAGCGCCGAGCCCCTGTTGTTCCAGGCGTGCGCGAAGTCGGGCTTGAGTTTGATGGCGGTGTCGTAGCAGGCGATGGCCTCCTCGTACCTCTTCATCGAGTAGAGGGCCGAGCCCTTGTTGTTCCAGGCCTGGGCGTTGTTCGGGTCCAGGCCGATGACCCTGTCGTAGCATACCACCGCCTCCTCCCTTTTTCCGAGTGAGTAGAGAATCGCCCCTTTCTCCGCCCACGCGTCCGCAAGGCTTGAATCTAGCGCGAGGGCGCGGTCGAGCTCGACGAGGGCGTCCTCCGGCCGGCCAAGTGCCCTCAGGGATATCGCCTTGTTGTACCGGGGCATCGGGTCGTTTGGGTCGAGCCTGAGCTCCGCGTCGTAGCACTTGAGCGCCTCGGCGTGGCGGCCGAGCTCCGACAGCAGGAGGCCCATGTGCCTCCAGGCGAGGAGGTAGTTGGGGTTGAGCTCCACGGCCCTCTCGTAGGCCCTCAGCGCCTCCTCCGAGCGTCCGAGCTCATAGCATGCGTTCCCCTTGTTCAGCCAGAGAAGCTCGAAGTCGGGCTTGAGCTGAATCGCGCGCTCGTGCGCCCTCATGGCCTCCTCGTACCTTCCGAGCACGCCGAGGATGATTCCCTTGTTGCTCCATGCCTCGAAGTCACCCGGATTCCTCTCGAGAACTTTGTCGAAGCACTCCAGGGCCTCCTCCGGCCTCCCCATTTTGTAGAGCGTCAGTCCCCTCTGGGACCAGACGCTGCTCTGGTCGGGGGCGAGGGAGGCGGCCCTTGCATAGGCCGCGTCCGCCTCCTCGAGCCTCCCCATCTTCTTTAACAGGCCGCCCTTGAGGCTCCAGGCCTCCGCGTAGTCCGGCCTGAGCTCGGTCGCTTTGTCGAGACACGCCACTGCCTCTTTGAGCCTCCCCAGTGCCTCCAAGGCCGAGCCCATGCTGAGCCAGGCTCCCGCGTGCTTCGCGTCAAGCTCAATCGCGCGCCCGTAGCACCTGACCGCCTCCTCGAGCCTCTCGAGCCTCTGGAGGGCCTCGCCCTTCCTGAACCAGGCCTCCGGACTGCTGAGCTCTATGCCGATGACCTTGTCGTAGCACCTGACGGCCTCGATGTACTCCTCGAGCTTCATGTATGCCTCGCCCATCGCGAACCAGGTTTCCTTGTTGCTCGAGTCCAGGTCCGCCGCCCGTGTGAGGCTGGCGACGGAGTCTCTGTACTTCCCTAGGCTCATCAGCAACCGCCCTTTCGCGCTCCAGGCCTCGGCGTCCTCCTTCAGCTCCAGCGCCCGGTCGTAGCACCGGATGGCCTCCTCACTTCTGCCGAGCGCCTGCAGGGCGCGCCCTCTGTTGTACCAGGCCTCGTGGTAGTCCTTCCTCACCGCTGCGGCCTTTTCGAAGCTCTCCGCCGCCTCTTCGAACCTACCCATACGCATCAGGAGAGCTCCCCTCTCGTTCCAAGCCCTCTCATTTGTGGGTCGGGCCTCCACCGCCCTCGTGAGAGCGGCGAGCGCCTCCTCGCTCTTTCCCAGCATCTCCAGAGCCTTCCCCGCCCCGATGTGGGCGGAGTCCGACGAGGGGTTAAGCTCTGCGGCCCTCTCGAAGCACTGAACCGCCTCCTTGAGCTTCCCGATTTTCAGAAGCATCCCGCCGATTGCGGTCCAGGTGGATTCGTTCCCAGGGTTGAGCTCGAGCGCTTTCTGGTAAGAGAGAATCGCCTGATCGAACTTGGCCAGCGCCTCGTATGCCCTCCCCCTGCAGAGCCAGGCCTCCTCATGGCTCTCTTTCAGCTGGATGGCGCGGTTGAAGCACTCCAGCGCCTTGTCGGCGAAGCCCAGGGCCTCCATGCTCCTGCCCTTGAGGACCCAGCCATCGGGGTCGGATGGAGCCGCGCCCAGCGCCTTATCGAGGGCCACTGCCGCCTCGGCGTGCCTGCCCATCTGCTGGAGAGCCGCTCCCTTCCCCTTCCAGGCCGTGGCGAGAGTGTCCTTTGCCCGGAGCGCCCTGTCGTAGGCCTCGAGCGCCTCCTCCAGCCTCCCCCCGCCCCTCAGGACCTCGCCCCTCTCCACCCAAGCCTCCTCGCTCGAGGGGTTGATTGAGAGCGCCCTATCGACGCTCCCCAGCGCCTCCTGAATTCTGCCCATTGAGCGCAGCACCCGCGCCCTCCCGACCAGCGCTGCCGCGCCGTCGGGAGCGATCTCGAGCGCGCGGTCGTAGCAGACCAGCGCCGCCTCCGGCCTCCCGAGGGCGGAGAGTGCCACGCCCTTTTTTGTCCACGCGTCGGCGCTCCGGGGATTGAGGCGCGTGGCGCTGTCGTAGCACCTCAGTGCCCCCGGAGCGTCTCCGCTGGCGAAGAGCCCATCGCCCCTGCGCACCCAGTCCGCGTCCAGACCGGGGTGAACCTCAAGGGCGTCGCCGATGAAGAGCCTGTGGAGCTCTTCGGGGAACATGGGAACCTCCTGCCCCCCCTCTAACCGGAGGTAGATGCCGCTCCGGTTGCAGTAGGGCTTCTCCATGCCCTCGTCCACCTCGACGACATATATCCACCTTCCCGACTCGTCCGACTCGGCCCGGACCCGGGGATGGATGCGGGGCCTGACGTGCTCTCCAAGAGTGCTCAGGCGCGAGATGTCGTACTTCCGGGCCTCCTCACCTTTTGGACCCGGGGCCGAGTCCACACCCACGACCTCGCCCCTGCCCGAGGCCGAGCGCCGGACGCCGATGAGAATCACTCCCCCCCTCGAGTTCGAGAGGGAGACGGCGTCGTCGACTATTCTATCTATGGGGTCGAGCTTCTCTCGAAAAATAGCGTCCTCGCCCTCCAGCTCGAGGCCGATGGCCCTGAGCACCTTCTGGGAAAGCAATCCGCCACACCCCGGCGGGGACCCTCACTTCTTCATCTTCTCTATCAGGCTCTTGCCATTCCTTGCCTCTATATTGTCGGCGTTGATTTTCAGGGCCGTCTCGAAGCTCTTCAGCGCCTCATCGACCCTGCCCAGCGCCCTCAGGGCGTTGCCCTTGTTCGTCCAGGCCTCGTCGTTATCAGGGTTGAGGCGAATCACCTCCTCGAAGCACCTCAGGGCCTCCTCGGCCCTCTCGAGACCAAGGAGGACCGTGCCTTTATTGTTCCAGGCGGCCTCGTACTCGGGCTTGATCTCAATCGCGCGGTCGTAGCACCTTATCGCCTCTTCGTCCCTGCCGAGCTTCTTCAGGGCGGTCCCTTTGCTGTTCCAGGCCTCTGGGTAGTCCGGCTTTATCTCGATCGCCCTATCGTAGCACCCGAGCGCCTCCGCAGCCTTGCCGAGGGTATAGAGAGCGTTGCCCTTGTTGTTCCAGGCGTCCTCGTAGTCCTCCTTGTTCTTGATGGCCTTGTCGTAGCACTCGAGGGCCTCCTGGACCCTGCCGAGCGAGCTGAGGACAAAGCCCTTGTTGTTCCAGGTCTGGTGGTCGCTCGGGTCGATTTTCAAAGCCCTGTCGAACTCCTCCAATGCCTGCTTGTTCTGTCCGAGAGCACCCAGCGCACTGCCCTTCTGGCTGTGAGCCCTAGTCGAGTTCGGGTTGACCTCCAGCGCTCTGTCGTAGCAGGCGATCGCGTCCTTGAATCTCTTCAGCTCCCTCAGGGCGTTACCCTTGTTTATCCAGATTATCTCGTTCTCATCATTTATCTTCAGAGCCTCGTCATAGCTCCGAATCGCCTCCTCGTACCTCTTAAGGGACGCTAGGGCCGTACCCTTGTTGTTCCAGGCGTCCTGGAAAGCGGGGTCGTGCTCGAGCGCCCTCTCGGCGCACTTTACGGCCTCCTCGTACCTCTTCAGGGAGTAGAGGGCAGAGGCCTTGTTGTTCCAGGCGCTGGCGAAGTCGGGCTTGAGCTCAAGTGCCCTGTCGTAGCACTTCGCCGCCTCCTCGTATTTCTTGAGGGCGTAGAGGGCGGACCCCTTGTTGTTCCAGGCCTCCTCGTTCTGTGGGTTAAGCTCGATCACCTTGTCATAGGCCTGGATGGCTCCCTGGATGTTGTTCATGATATAGAGCACGTAGCCCTTCTGGGCCCACGCTTCCCAGAAGCCCGGGTCCAGCTTTATGGCCTCGTCATACGCCTTGAGCGCTTCCGGAAGCCTCCTCAGCTGCTTCAGCACGTCTCCCTTGTTGAAGTGCGTCTGGGGGTCGTCGGGGTTGAGCTCGAGCTCTTTTTCGAAAACCGGCAGGGCCTCCTCGAAGCGGCCCAGCTCGAGCAGCGCCACCTCCTTGTTCTGCCACGCTCCTAAGAAGTCGGGGTTGAGCTCGATGGCTCTGTTGAACTTTTCTAACGCCTCCTCAAGTCTTCCCAGACTATACAGGGCCTTGCCCCAGTTATTATACGCAACCACGAAGTCCGGTCTCAGCTGGACCGCCTTCTCGTGGGACTTTGCAGCTTCCTCGAAGCGCCCGAGCTGGTACAGTATCAGGCCGCGGTTGCTCCACCCATCGGCGTCCCTAGGGTTCATCTGGACCACTTTCTCGAAGCACTGGAGGGCCTCTTCGACCCTTCCGAGCTTGAAGAGCGTGAAGCCCCTCTCGGACCACACATCGCCCATCTCTGGGTTGAGCTCAATTGCCTTGTTGAGGCACACGTCGGCCTCGTCGAACCTCCCGAGCTTGCGCAGCACCAGCCCCTTCCTCTGCCAAGCATCCGCGTAATCCTTTCTCTTCTCGATCGCCTTGTCGAGGGCCGCAACCGCGTCCTCGAACCGCTCGAGGTTATCTAGAACCAGGCCCTTTCTGTACCACGCCTCCGCGTTGTCCGGGTTAATCTCGATGGCCCTGTTGTAGCACTTCAGAGCCTCCTCGGGCTTCTCCATCGACTCGAGCGTGTCGCCCTTCTCGAACCACGCCTCGGCGTAGTCGGTCCTGAACTCGATCGCCCTGTCGTAGCACTGCACCGCCTCCGCCAGCTTCTCGATTCTCTTCAGCGCGTTACCCATGTTGAGCCAGGTCTCCGGGTGGCTGGTCGTGATGTCGAGGGCTTTGGTGTAGAACTTGATCGCCTCGGTGTACTGCTTCAGGTTGTAGAGCATCAGGCCGCGTCTGTTGAAGGTCTCGACACTGGGCTTGAGCGCGAGCATCCTATCGTAGCACGCGCCCGCCTCTTCGAACCTGCCGAGCGCCGCCAGCGCCGAGGCTTTGCCGTTTAGCGCCTCCAAGTGGTCGGGCTTCAGCTCCAGCGCCCTGTCAAAGCACGTGAGGGCGTCCTGATGCCTCCCGAGCCTGTGCAGGGCGGCGCCCCTCCCAGTCCAGGCAAGCTCGCTTCTGGCGTTCAGGGCGATCGCCTTCTCGAAGGCCCCCGCCGCCTCCTCGTCCCTGCCCAGAAGGGCGAGGGAGGCGCCCCTGTTCAGCCAGGCCTTCTCGAACTCGCCCCTGAGCTCTATCGCCTTCTCAAAGCAAGCGAGCGCCTCGGCGGTCTTCCCGAGCTCCTTGAGCGCCTCGCCCATGTTGTTCCAGACCTCGGCGTCGCCGGGCCGGAGCTCTATCGCCCTCCCATAGGCCACGAGCGCCTCGGGATAGCGCTTCAGGCGCGCGAGGGCGAGACCCCTCCCGTTCCACGCGTCGGGGTTGTCGCTCTTCAGCGCGATGGCCTGGTCGAAAGACGAAACGGCCTCCTCGTTGCGCCCCATCGAAAGTAGTGTGAGGCCCTTTCTCATCCATGGCTCGGGCAGGTCTTTCTTGACTCTTATTGCGGTGTCGAAGGCGTTCAGAGCCTCTCCCATTCTCCCGAGTGACATCAGGGCCGAGCCCATTTCGCTCCAAGCGAGGTGGTGCTGGGGGTTGACCCTGGTCGCCCTCTGGAAGCTCGCCACGGCGTCCTCGAGCCTTTTCAGCTGGACAAGGCACCTGCCCCTCTCGAACCAAGCCTCGTCGTAGTCTTCCTTGACACCGGTTGCTCTATCGAATGAGGCCAGGGCCTCCTCGTGCCTCCCGAGCGCCTCCTCGGCCCGCCCCTTGTTGAACCACGCCTCGGCGAAGTCGCTCTTTATACCCAGCGCTTTTTCGAAGCACCTGACCGCGTCCTTGAACCTCGAGAGCCTCATGTTGGTAAGGCCCAGCTCGTTCCAGGCGGTCTCGCTCTTCGGCTCGAGCTCGGTAGCGCGCGCGAAGGCGGGCAGAGCCTCCTCGTGCCTGCCGAGCAGATTCAGGGCCGCCCCCTTGTTCAGCCAAGCGGGGGAGAGCTTGGGGTCTATGGACAAGGCCTTGTCGTAGCACTCTATGGCCTTGTCGGGCTTGCCCATCTTCACGAGAACGGAGCCGACGGTGGTCCAGGTCTGGGCGTTTTTGGGGTTGATGTCTATCGCCCTCATGTAGCTCTCGAACGCCTTGTCGAGGCGACCGGCCTGGAAGAGCACGCCAGATCTCTTAAGCCAGGCCTCCTCGCTCGAGCCGTTGAGTGCGATCGCCCTCTCGTAACACGTCAGGGCGGGTTCGGTCTGCTTCAGCGCCACAAGTGCATCGCCCTTGAGCATCCAAACGCCAAACTGGCCGGCGTCGAGCTCGATTGCTCTATCGAAGCAGCCCACGGCACCGCCGAGGTCCCCGACGCCCATCAATGCCTCTCCCTTGCTCAGCCAGGCCCTGAAGGACCTGGGGCTTATCTCCAGCGCCCGGTCGTAGCATTTGATCGCATCCTGAAGACGTCCCATGAGGACCAATGTGGCGCCCTTCTCGAACCATGCGGGCTCGTGGTCGCGCCGAATCTCTATGGCCTTATCGAACGATGCAAGGGCGTCGGTGTAGTTCTTCATCATCTTCAGCGCTACGCCCCGGTTGAACCAGGCGGCGTCGAACCCATGTGAGATTTCTATCGCCTTGTCGAAGCATATCACCGCCTCCTCGAGCCTGCCCATCTTCACCAGCGTCTCGCCCTTGCTGTTCCAGGCGAGGTCGTGCGTCGTTTTGATCGCAATCGCACGGTCGAAAGCCCTAACCGCGTCTTCGTACCTCCCAAGTCTCTCGTACGCCAAACCCTTATTGTACCACGCGGTGTCGGAGTCGCCCCTGAGCTCTATCGCCTTGTCGAACGCCGCAACGGCCTCCTCGAGCCGGCCAAGCTCGGCGAGCGCCTCACCCTTCTTGTTCCATGCTCTATCGTTGTCGGGCTTTATCTCGATCGCGCGTTCGAAGGACTTTATGGCCTCCTCGTACTTAGTCAGCTTGAAGAGCGTGAGGCCCTTGTTGAACCAAGCGGGCTCGTAGGCCACGTTCTTCTGAATGGCCCTGTCGAAGCAGCGGACTGCCTCGGCGAGCTCACCCGCGCTGTCTGCGGCCAGCCCCCGGCTGTTCCAGAGCTCGGGGTCCTCTCCCGAAACCGCAAGGGCCTCGTCGTAGCAGGCCATCGCCTCCCTCGTCCTCCCTAGGGCCTGGAGGGCGTCTCCCTTTTGCTTCCAGGCCTCCCCGAGCTTCTTGTTGAAGCTGAGCGCCTTGTCGTATGCGGCGATGGCTTCCTCGGTTTTTCCGAGTGTGTCGAGAATTCTGCCCTTCTCAAACCAGGCCTGGTCGTGCTCGGGCTTGAGCTCTATGACCTTGTCGTAGCACTTCTCTGCCTGTTTCAGCCGGCCTAGCTTCGCTAGAGCGAGGCCCTTGCTGAACCAGGCGGCCTCGGAGGCAGGGCTGAGCTCGATGACCCTGCTGAAGCACTCCAGCGCCTTCTCCGCCCTGTTGAGGTCCAGTAGAGCCATCCCCTTCCCGAACCAGGCGTTCTCGTGGCCCGCGTTCAGCTCGAGGACACGGTCGTAGCACCTGAGGGATGCCTCGTGCTTCCCGAGCTTCCTCAAGGCGTTTCCCTTGGAGTACCAGGCGTTCTCGTGCTTCGGGTCGAGCTCTATTACCTTGTCGAAGCACTTTATCGCCTCTTCGCTCCTGCCGAGCTGCATCAGGCTGGAGCCTTTATTGAACCAGGCACTGTCGAAGGTCGCCCTCACCTCCAGCGCCTTGTTGAAGCACTGAATCGACTCCTCGTAGCGCCCCAGGTCGTGGAGGGCCATGCCCTTGTTGTTCCAGGCCTCATCGTAGTCCGGCTTGAGCTCTATCGCCCTGTCGAAGCAAGTGATCGACTCGGCCAGTTTGCCCAGGTTGTAGAGGGCGTTGCCCTTGTTGTTCCAGGCCTGCTCGAAGCTCGGATTGATTCGAATCGTCTGGTCGAAGCACCTCAGGGCCTCGGCGTGCCTCCCCTGGCTCGATAGAGCGTAGCCCTTGTTGTTCCAAGCCTTGTAGAAGTTCGGCTTGAGCTCGATGACTTTGTCGTAGCAGGCGATGGCCTCGTCCACCCTGCCCAAGTTGTGGACGGCGTTGCCTTTGTTGAACCAGGCCTTCTCATAGGTGGGCGAGAGCTCTATTGCCTTGTCGTAGCACTTGATGGCCTCCTCAACTTTACCGAGGGTATAGAGAGCGTTGCCCTTGTTGTTCCAAGCCTGCTCGAAGTTCGGGCTAAGCCTGATGGCCTCGTCGTAGCACTTTAGAGCCTCCTCCATCCGGCCCAGATTGTAGAGGGCGTTGCCCTTGTTATTCCAGGCCTTCTCATAGTCGGGTGCTGCCTCGATAGCCTTGTCGTAGCAGCGAATCGCCTCCTCGGCCCGGCCTAGGGCCCCGAGCGCACTGCCCTTGTTGTACCACGCCTTCTCGTACCGCGGGTTGATTTCCAGCGCCCTGTCAAAGCACTTTATTGCCTCCTCCACTTTACCGAGCGTATATAGCGCGTTGCCCTTGTTGTTCCAAGCCTCGGCATAGTCCGGCTTGATCTCAATGGCTTTGTCGTAGCACTCTATCGCCTCGTCTATGCGCTTCAGGCAGCCCAAGGCGTATCCCTTATTGTTCCAAGCAACCTCGTACTCAAAGTTTATCTCGATAGCCCTGTCATAGCAGGCTATGGCCTCCTCGTACCTCCCCAAGCAGCCAAGCGCAAACCCCTTGTTGTTCCAGGCCTCCTCGTAGTCGGGCTTGAGCTCGATGACCTTGTCATAGCAGGCGATGGCCTCCTCATACCTCCCCAACTCGTCAAGGGCATTGCCCTTGTTGTTCCAGGCCTCCTCCCCGTACGGCCGAATCTCTATAGCCTTGTCGAAGCACTGAATCGCTTCCTCGAACTTCCCCATGGAGTCGAGCAAGTTGCCCTTGTTGTTCCATGCCTCCTCGTAGTCGGGCCTAAGGGCCACAGCGCCGTCGTAGTAGAAGAGTGCCTGCTCGTATGTATACTCCTTTGGCTCGTAGGGCAAGGCCTCGCCGGCGGCCGAGGCCTGCTCCCTCCCCCGGCGGGTTAGGTAGAGTGCATTTCCCATGCGGAGGTAGACCTCCGGGTTTCCCACGTATTTTCCATAGTGCGCCTTCGCTTCATGCAGCTTCTGGCCGATTAGGTCAACCATCGCCCTGTCGTGCTTCGTGAGCTTTAGCTTTGTGTCCTTGTCCAGCGTCGTGGGGATGTTCATCTGGGTCAGCATGGTGTTGAGCTGATTCGTGATCGAGGCGAACTGGTCCTCGGTCAGCTCCCTCACATTGATGTTCTTGACCTGCTGGAGGGCGTCCGCGCCGCCCACGAAGCTCACCTGGTCACCATAGGTGGTGGGCCCGACGCCGATTAGCCCGCTGGGTGCGACCGGTCGCCTTCTCGTAATAACGCTGTCCCCGATCAGGCCCCCGGAGTCCAGTCCACCGGCCTTTCCCCTGCCTCCTATCTTCGTCCCGCACTTCTGGCAGGTGTCTAAACCGGCTCTGACATAAGTCCCGCACTTCGGACAGACCGCCATCCTCTTTCCCCCGTGATAAAGCGTTGTGCGCAGCCGCTCTTTGTGAGCCCTTTGTGTATAGTGGTGACTCTATATAAGGATAAGCTTTAGTATAATTCCTATTCATTGCTACTCTGGGCTTCCGGGGTTCAGGCGCCTCGGCCCCGCAGACATGGTCAGCGTTACTCGCCCAGTAGCTCCCTGAGGTGCTCTCGTGTAGAGGGGTCCAGGTCTGGGCAGCTCAGGGCGGCGCGGTACTCCCTGTCCGCTCCAGTAAAATCACCCAAATCCCTGAGGAGGGTGGCCAGGTTTATATGGACGGAGGCGTTGTTTGGGTTGAGGCGTATCGCCTCGTCGTACTCCCTCTTCGCCTCCTTGAGCCTGCCCCATTTGTGGTAGAGGAAGCCGAGCTCCCTATGGGCATCGGCATAGTCCGGCTTCAGCCGAATAGCCTCCTTGAACTCCCTTTCGGCCTCGAGCGCCTTTCTCCGAGAATGGAGGACCATACCGAGGTTGCAGTGCGAGACCTCGTGCTCCGGGAAAATCCGGACCGCCTCGCGAAGGTCCTCCTCCGCCTCCTCCAACTCGCCCGCGTGGAAGTGCTTCGTCCCCCTCCGGTTAAGGGTCCTGACCTTTCCGCCGACGAAGAGCCAGCGGATTTTGCTGACCAGCCTCACGTGACCACTCTGCGGGTGTAATAAAATAGGTGTATTTTATCCTCACCATCCAGTCCCATCCAGTCCCGACCGCAGAGGGCAATGTTTATGAACGGGAAGCGCTATTTTGCGGCCTAGCCCCGCCGATATCGGGGAGGCAGAAGGGGAGGGCGTCTCGACAGCCCCTAATGCCTCCCCGGTTCCGGGGAGACGGAGAGGGCCTGTAGCTCAGCTAGGTAGAGCGTTCGGCTCTTAACCGAAGTGTCGTGGGTTCAAATCCCCCCAGGCCCGCTACCCAATTTTTTTTTGGGACTGGGAGTGTTTAAGAGGGCGCGAGCGACGGCTCCCAATAGACTTAAATTCACAACCCAACGAAGCCTCGCGAGGGTCCCCCCTTCCTATTTAATGGTTTTAGGTAAATATTGATTATGCTAAACAGCAAGCAGATTCATTAAAATCCTGGATTATGTTCTTTCGGCAGTGGTTGTTATCTACATTTTGGAGAATTATCATGAGCAAGAAAGACACCCTATGGCTAGAGCATTACCCCTCGGAGTCCGCCGGCCCAATAGGTTGAGCTGTCTGGATGGTACCATGGACTCCGCGGAGATCCTCCAGGTATTGCGACGGCCGTCTCTTCGAAAATTCACCGATAACCCCGAAGTGCGGGAGGAAGAACTGAGTCTAGACAGCCCTTCAGAGCTTTCTCAGAAGGCCCAAGCCACTAGGCTCGCTCCACGGTCCGGTCCGTAGGAGGCGTTTGAGGGGGTCATATCTTGCCAGAGCTTCAGTTGCTTCCGTCCCTGCCTCTACATTGATGGGCTCCGGAGATTCGTCTCCTTCTCTGGACCCGCGCCCTCCGAGGGGACACACCTCCACAGAATCGCTCTCGCTCTCTGGTCATGGACATTCAGGCATCTGTTTAAGAGGAGATTGATGGAGCGTTTGCTAGGCTCGGGGGCCTCTGGAGATGAGATAGACTTATCAGACGTGCAGAACCACCCTCCTCTACCTCCACCGTTCATGATTCCGAATTCTTTCAGGGATGCCGCATCTGTACGAAATGCGGCAGCCCAATCCAGAATCGACCGATTCGGGGAATTCTCACGTGTCAGAACTGTGGTGAGAATTCCCTCGTTCAGCCCCAGCATGCAGGCGTGCGCTCTGGTCCAAAAATATAACAAATCGAGCTGCCAGCCCTTCTATCCGGTCGGCCCCGAAAAGCTTCATGAGCCCGAGAGCGATGCCCCGCCCATGGGTGATGGTGACAGTCGAGCTGGGCCGCGTGGCCATGCCACACGAGCGATGGGCGATCCCGATCGGGTCCGCTCCTCTGATAGTATTGAGAACCAGAAAAAGGGGCCCGGAGGGAGCCAGTCCCACGAGCAACTCCCTCGCCTTCTCAGGCCGCTCGAGTGGGTGACAGTCGAAGTTCCGGCGAGGCTGCACGAATTCCTCTACTCGAAAAGGAACATCCTCATCTGCCTCGACGCTGCAATCGCCGCATACCTCATTACATTGGTGTCCGGCCAGCCGGAACTCGTCGCCAGAACGCTCGCGGTCTTCGCCTTCGCCGCCGGATGCTGGATTCTCGAGGTCTTCCCCATCGCCATCACGGGCCTGATGATTCCTGTGGCGGTCTCGCTCACTGGTATTTTCACGCCCCCGAGGGCCTTCTCCTCCTTCGCCCACCCCGTGATTTTCCTTCTCCTCGGCGGTCTTGTCCTGGGGCGCGCTGTCAGTAAGTTCGGCCTCGACAAGAGAATCGCTCACTGGATGGTCGTCAGGTCGGGCGGGAGAATTGATGCACTCGTCCTCCTGACGGTCGGGGTCGTGGGCTTCATCAGCATGTGGATGTCGAACACCGTGGCCGTGGCGGTTCTGCTGCCGGTCTTCCTGACGATTCTCTCGTCCATCCCCGAAGTTTACCAGAACTTCAAGAGAAAGCTCCTGCTCAGTCTCATCATATGCACCTCTCTCGGAGGGATGGCGATGCTGACCGGCAGCCCGCCGAACATGATCGCGGCGGCCCAGCTCGAGCACTCGGTCGGCTTCGGCTTCAGCCACTGGGCCTACTACGGCACCCCCATCGTCCTCGCCTCTCTCGCCATCACCTTCGTGACCCTCAAGTACAGATACCCATCGCCAAAGGTGACACTCGACATCAGCTCCGTCGCCGGGCAGAAGGACGTCAGCGGTCCCATGAGCCCGGAGCAGAAGAGGGTCGTCGGCGTCTTCGGCGCCACGGTGGCCCTCTGGTTCTTCGGGAGCGAGGCCGAGGTCCTTCTGGGCCTCCCACCATCGATATCGAGCTCCGCCATCGTCTCCGTTCTCTCGGTGCTCGTACTCTTCGGGATGGGCCTCCTCAACCTGAGGGACGTGACCTCCGTCCAGTGGGAGCTGATATTCCTGCTCGGGGGCGGAATTCTCCTGGGCGAGGCGATGCTCGCCACGGGCAGCGCATCGATAATCGCGTCCGCGGTGGCCGCGGCGAGGGCTTTTCTGCCCGAGATTCTGATTCTGGCGCTCCTGATGCTCCTGACCCTCCTGCTGACCAACTTCATCTCCAACAGCGCCACGGCCGCAATAATGGCGCCGATCGCCTTCGAGACCGCCCGCGCGCTCGCGATGAGCCCCGTGCCCTTTGTCATGGGCGTCGGTCTCACCGCTTCCCTCGCATTCATAACCCCCGTCGGAACCACCTCAACCGCTATGGTCTACGCCACCGGCCTTGTGCCGAAGGGCTTCTTGGCGAAGAATGGGCTACTGATTGGGGTACCGATTCTGATCGTGATTCTGGCCTTTGTCTGGCTCCTTCCTCTGCCCTGAATACTCTCGTCTTCAGGAAAACTCGGACGCCCATTGCCGAAACCTTATAAGCCCCAATTAAAAACAGCTCAGGTCTCCAGGGCGGCCTCCTTGAGCTGACGGCCGTCGGGGCACTCGATGAAGCCCGTGACCCTGACTACCCTGTACCTTTCCCCCACCCTCGCGGCCCTAGGGAAGCAAAGCCTTCGGTAGCCACAGCCCAGGTTGTCGCAGCCTCTCTCCTCCCAGACCAGACTTGTGCCCTCGAGGGCCTGGTGGGGCGGCACGGCGGCGCGAATCGGCTCCCTCTCGACCTCCACCACCCTCACGCCTCCATCATGGACCCTGCAATCATGCCTGACGCTGCGGACGGATTTGATGATGTAACTCCGCCCCTCCTCAAGGTTGAAACACACGGTCTTCAGCCGGCACTCTCTGCACTCCGGCAGCGGCCCCACGAACACGAACACGCTCCCCTCTCTCGCCAACCTCTCTCCTATCAGCGTGACAGCGACCATGCCATCCCTCCCTCTCCGGCGTCAGAGCACCCCCGTCAGCGTTGCCACCTTCTCAGCGGCCTCTGGCAAGAGGCCCCTGTCGCCCAGAATCGTGTACCTCTCGGGGCGGATGGAGTGGGCGGTCGTCAGCGCCTGAATCAGCTCCTCCCTAGTGAGGTTGAGCTGGGCCGCCGTCACCGGCGCCCCGAGCTCCGCCAGCGCGCTCCGGATCCGCTTCCAGTCCCCCCCGTGAAGGTACATCATCATGATGGTGCCAACGCCGCACTGCTCCCCATGCAGCGCCCTCCCTGGCGCGATTCTATCTATCGCGTGGGAGAACAGGTGCTCCGAGCCGCTCGTCGGCCGTGACGAGCCAGCGATGCTCATGGAGAGGCCGGAGGATATCATCGGCTTGATCGCAATCCAGACGCTCTCCACGAGGTTCTTTTTTATTATGTCCACCGAGTCCAGTATCGTCTCCGCGCCCATTTTGGATATCGCGTAGGCGGTGCTCGAGAACTCCTCGCCCCTGAGCCTCGCCGCGAGCTGCCAGTCGAGCAGGGCGGTGGTGTTGGCGATGATGTCGGCGCAGCCCGACGCTAGGTAGCGATAGGGTGCCTTGGCTATCACGTTCGTATCCGCCAGAATTCCGACTGGCATGACGGCGTCCACTGAGGTAGGCGAGCCCTGGTCCTTGATTGACGCCTTCGGAGATGCGAGGCCGTCGTGCGAGGCTGAGGTCGGGACGCTGATGAAGGGCAGGTATAGCCTATGCGCGGAGGCCTTTGCCAGGTCTATCTTGCTACCCCCTCCCACGCCCACAATGAATGAGGCCTTCACCTCCTCCGCCGCTTTTGTGACATTCTCCACGTTCTCCATCGTGGCGGGCCCCGTCTCGAGCACATGGGCGTCGTATCCGCTGTCCTTTAGATAGTCCGCGATGGGCTTGCCCGCGATTCTGAACGTCTGGGGGCCGGTGACCACGAGCGCGGTCCCCTTGAGACCGAAGTCCCTGGCCATGTCCGAGATCTGGTCCAATACGTTGTGGCCCGCGACCACCTTGCGCGGAAAGACCATGGCCTTGGCTTTCTTGAAGTCGGGCATGTAAGTAGCCTTAATAACCAGCCCCGGTTATTAGCCTTGCGGTTAAATTGTCGCAACGGGCGGTCACATCCAGGCGCGAGAGAAAAAATGTCCGAGCCAGCCTCTCTCCGGAGCTCGTGGTTGGCTCTGGTGTGGCGCTCTTCTTGGTTTCGGTCGGGCTCGGGTGCCTCCTCCTGCCCTCCCTTTTTTGGGAGCACTTCGTGTGGCCCTACCTCTGGGGCCCCACAGAAGCGGACGCGCTGGGCCACCCCATCGACGGAATAACCGAAGACTATAATATCGTTAGCACGTTGACCTACGCCGTCCTCCTCGCCGCTGCCCTTTTCCTGATATTCCGGGCATTCAAAAAGCAAGGGGTGGATATCGACCTTGGGTATATCGCCTCCCTGACTCCTTTCGTGCTCTACGGGACCCTCGCCCGCGCCCTTGAGGATTCGTTCTACTTCTCCAGGCCCACGGCCTATTTTTTCATCGCGCCACAGATATACGTTCTCATCGGGCTGGAGGTTGTGGGCCTCTCACTGGCGCACCATTGGCTCGCAGCCGCGGGGGAGCGAAGGGTCCTCACCCTCTGGCTCCTCGCCGCCGTCCACACACTGTTTTTCACGGCCGGCTTCGCCGGAGACCCTCTCTCGACCCCTCCCATACTAGCCACCGCCGCGGTTGCTTTGGTCACCGCATTGCTGAGCGCACGTGCTATACGGCGTAGGGAGGGCCCCCCCGGCCTCCCCAGCGCGCTGACCGATTTCGGCATCCAGTGCGCGACCGCTCCCACGGCCCTCACCCTCCTCTGGCTCCTCTTGCCCGGCTCGTGGGGGCCCCGGGACGGGCCCTCCGCGACGAGACCGTGGGAGCTCATTGTTGTGCCCGTGCTCGCCCTTACCGCCGCCGTTGGCCTCTGGCTCTGCCTCCACACACTGTCCCTGCGGTTCAGGCGCATTGCCCCGATGGCCTCCGGGACAAGCTTCATTATTATTCTGGGCCATATGCTCGACGCCGCGGCCACTTATCGTGCCCTCGACTTTTTCGGCTACGGCGAGAAACACGTCCTTCCCGAATTCCTCATCGAGGCTACGGGCACAGCTCTCATGATGTTCCCGCTCAAGGCACTGGCGCTCCTGCTCATCCTATACATCTTCGAGGTCGAGTTCGGCCGGGAGCTGGAGAGAGAAAGGCCGCTCGGAGGCCTGATTCGCGCCGCTGTTCTCATCCTTGGGCTCGCACCCGGCCTCAGGGACACTCTCAGGCTCGCAATGGGCGTCTGAAGAGAGACCGCCGGCGCAGCGGAATCTACCATCAACCTCCGGAATCCCTTTCCTCGGGCGCGTGAGGACGCAGCACGCCGACAGCTCTCTCCTCGAGCCGCCTATCGCCTTCGGTGCTTTCGCCGGAGACCGACGGTGACGCTCGCTAGGACCGCCACCGCCACCCCTGCAATCAGAATCACGGGGCACGGCAGACCCCAGACTGGGGCGGTCTCCCCTCGGCCCCCCCGCCCGCCGGTCCCGCCGGTCAGGTTCCAGTCGAGCCAGAACACCTCCTCGAAATAGGAGGCGGGGCCCTCCCCCTCGATTATCAGCCCGAGCTCCCTGTTGTCCAGCGCCGCGCTCCCGACCCAGTTCAGGCTGGATACCAGCGCCCTCCCACCGTCCACAACGAGCCCCTTGTTGTGAAGAGATTGGATCCCCGGAACGCGCGCGACTCTGGCCTCGAGGTCCAGATTCTCCCTCAGCGCGAGGTAGTTCAGCTCGTTCGCAACATCCTCGTTCACCCCGGAGGACTGCGGAAAGCTCGCGTCGAGCAGCACCCTGACCCTCACGCCGCGTCTGGCGGCCGCAACGACCGCCTCCAGGTATTTATTGGGCCGGTCCTCACCATTGCGGCTCCAGTTGGGCGAGCACGAGAGCTGCTCGATGAGTATGGTGTCGGCGGCGGTCTCGAGGAGGGCGAGTATAGACGCGTTGGGAAGCGTCGAGGTGTCTGGGGAGACCACGGGCGAGACCCGGACGCCGGAGAAGCGCGCGGGCCCGAATGTGGCTTTGTAGCCGCCTGACGGGACTGTCGAGTTGGGAGGGAGGCCGGGCGCGGGGGCGAACCTCGCGTCGCTGGGCGTGTAGGGGACGATGTCCCTCATGATGGGCTGGGCGTCGAGGAAAAAGAGGCTGGTGAGGTAGCTCGCTAGCCCACGGGACCTGACGACCGCTCCCCAGCCCCTGTTCCCATAGCTCGTGTCTTCTGGAATTCCGGAGGGAACCCAGTTCTCAGACGTGACGATGCTGGTCTCGTTATCTATGACACAGTACTTGGCGTGCATGCATGCGTATCTCCGGCCGGAACCACTGGGAGCGTCCCCTGCCATGAAGAAAAGGGTGGCCCCGGCTCCGTGCAGCATCGCCGCCAGCGCCTTTTCCTGCGCCGTGAGGCTGGCAACGGGCTGTCCCTCCAGAAGGACGGTCACCCCGACGCCCCTTGCCCGGGCGTCAATCAGCGATTCCGTCAGCCGCAGGCTCTCGAGCTGGTAGAGGGCGAGAAGGACCCTCGAGCGGGCCCCGGCGATTTCTCGAGAGACCACATCAAAAGAGCAGTCGGGGGAGACGAAGGTGACGACTTCCTCCGCCTCGAAAATATCCCAGGACAGCTCCGAGCGCCCGACAACGGTCACCCTCGATTCGGGCCAGTCCAACGATGTGTTGGTGTCGAGCCAGCGGCCCGCGGGGTCCAGCGCCCTCCTGGCCACCATCCCCGCGCCGGTGAGCGGAGAAGGCTTTCCCGTCCAGCCCGCGCCGTGGTACTCCTTTCCCCAGACAAAGACGTCGATGAGCCCACCCATCGCATCCCAGAGCTCGATGCGTCCACCGTTGTTGCTCAGACTCGGCCAGCTCCCCGATTTCGTCGCCTCAGGAACCGAGGGCGTGGTGTTCAGTGTTTCAAAATCTGGGAGGAGGGCGGTATCGTGGAGGAAATCAGACGCACTGCCGGTCACGAACAGCATTGCGCCGGGGGAAATCGCCGTTCCGTCGGGGAAGCGAGCGTAGGAGTCCCCATCCGTGAGCCTCCAGCCACTGACGTCTACCGATAGGTGCGGGGAGGGGTTGGTGACGGCCACGTACTCGTCCCTTCTCCCGGAGTAAGCGTGGTAATAGACCTGTGTTATCAGCAATCGACCCGCACCCTCCGCTGATGGGGGATTTCCATTGGGGGACCCGGGCGTCGGCCGGACCCCCGCCCTCCACTCCCCCCCGTCTGGGACCCTTGCGAATGAGATGTCGTATTCGGCGGTGGCGTAGGTGAAGCTGTCGACAATAGCTCCTGTCGGGTCTAGCAAGCGGACAGTGTCGCCTTCGTTGTTCAGGTGGACGCCCGTCAGGGTGCTGTTGAGGAGCAGATGGCCCCGGGGGGCCACGACGGTGCCCAAGGCTATCGTGAACGGCCTCGAGCCTCCGGCTCCGATGTCATCGAAGACCCAGCCCCCGATGTCCAAGGGCTCGCTCCCCGGATTGTAGAGCTCGACCCACTCGCAGTCGTACAGCTCCCGGGGCGCGGGAAGGAACTCGTTGATTACGATAGTGGTTGCCCCACCCGATCCGCGCGCGGCAGCAGCGACGGCCGTGGGAATCACCGGGGGGTTGGAGAGCGACGGCAATAGTGAGGCGAGGAGAGTGACGAGCGCTCCAAAAGCAACGATAATAGACCTAGCAATGGGCGTTAATGGTCTGCGAGTACTTCCCGCGCAACCAGAGGCTCCCATGGGGTCTTTCCCGGTGCTCCAGGGAATGGCGTGAATATAAATTTTAGCTGGTCACCACCGGCGTCTCTTCTTCCGCTGGCGGGCCTTCATACCGCTTTGGCTTGCGGACGCGATCGGAATTGCTGCTGTCTGGAAAAGCCGCACCGGAGGCTCAAGAGGAAGGAGACAATCCGGGAATGAATGAAAGAAATCTATTTAATTAAGAAAGAATATCCTCTACCACTCACTCTGGGGATGATTCGGCATGCCTTGTGGAAGAGTAGCACCAAGACCGGGAAGATTAAAAATGATGTTTATTTTGGCAGTGGTCTGCTCCGTATTGATCGGCCCCTGTGGTTCGGCCCTCCAGACCGCATCGGGCGCCCACCCGGCTGCTTCCTTCCACTGGTCTAAGAGCTCATATGAGACGGCCAGCGCTTCTGCCTCCGGAAAAAGTGGGTCGGGCTCAACAGCCCCACCGGCCACAGCGCCTGCAGCCGTGTTGCCCCCGTGGTGGAACTATTCATGGGCCTTCAGGGCGCCCCTGACGCTCGACAACAGCCAGAACCCAGCGGCCCTGAGCAATTACCCCGTCCGCATGAACCTGAGCCTCCAGAGCCTGATATCCGCCGGAAAGCTGAGGGGCGACTGCGCGGACCTCAGGTTCGTCGACTCCGACGGGTCGACGGAGCTTAGCTACTGGCTCGAGCCCGACGGAGACATCTGGCTGAAGGTCCCGAATCTCCCCGCCCAGACCTCGAAAGTGGTCTGGATGTACTACGGGAACCCCTCCGCCCCCGCGGCCTCGAATGGGGAGGGGGTGTTCAGGTTCTTCGACAGTTTCGACAGTGATAGTCTAGACACATCAAAGTGGCAAAAGGTCAACGTGGGCTCCGCAACCCTCTCGGGGGGCTTCCTGACCGTCTCACCGGTCTACAACACGGTCGCCAAGCTGATAGCCATCGGTGCCCCCTCCGAGGACAACTTTATTTTGAGGGCGAGGTTCAAGGTCATCGCCGGCTCGCATGACGATGAGAGGGTTGGTCTAGGAATCAGGACCCAGACCTCGGACGGGAGGGGCTACAACTATGTCCTGCATGATTTCACCAACCGCGATGAGATGAGCTTTCTGAACGATCTGGTCGCCTGGTACACACGCGGGAGGAATTGGGCGAAGGAAACCTGGTATGTCGAGGAGATATACTTCGATGGCACAAACGTGGTCGGGAGGTTCAATGACGGAGCGTGGCAGACCCAGGCCATGAGCGGCAGGTCGGGATATCCGGCCCTGAATATCGGGTCGCTGGACTGCGTCTCCGTCTGGGACTGGGCGCTCGTCCGTCCCTACAAACCCCCGGAGCCGAAGGTGAGCCTCGGGCAGGAGGAGAGGCCGGTGAAGTTCAGGAGCTTCTCGGTCGCCCCGGTGCTCCTCGACGAGGGGGACACAGTCGAGCTCAACGCCACGTTCGAGAA